>NZ_JAKMZC010000007.1:0-204125 GCF_029890535.1 Vibrio sp. S/42/10
TTAACTATACTCTTCGCTAGAGTAAAAGCTTTGCTGCGGTCGTGGCGGAATTGGTAGACGCACCAGATTTAGGTTCTGGCGCCGAGAGGTGTGAGAGTTCAAGTCTCTCCGACCGCACCATTATTTAATAATGAATCTATTAGATTTATTATGGCTACTTAGCTCAGTTGGTTAGAGCACATCACTCATAATGATGGGGTCGCAGGTTCAAATCCCGCAGTAGCCACCACTTATACAACGTCTTATTGAAGCACCAATATTCGATATGACTATAAAGATTTGCTGCGGTCGTGGCGGAATTGGTAGACGCACCAGATTTAGGTTCTGGCGCCGAGAGGTGTGAGAGTTCAAGTCTCTCCGACCGCACCATCATTAAATAGAACCCAGCTTTTTAGCTGGGTTTTGTTTTATCTGGAATATGCAAATCTGCTAGCCAAGTCACCAAGTATTCTCTTCTATAACCTCACTTTTAATACAATTTTATAAGACAATGTCAGCTCCATTTTCTAATTGAGTATGACTAGCCTATGAAAACCCTCCCTTTAACGATCGGTTGCTACACGGATACGCCAAGTAAAAGCCAAGGTGTTTATCAAACTCAGTTAGATCTAGAAACTGGAAAACTATTATCTCTAGAGCTGATCAGAAAATGCACTAACCCCTCTTTTGTTACTGCAACAAAGACAGGGATCTATACTGCATCTGAAGTTAATCAGCAAAAACAGCCCCAGCTCATTCATATACCTAATGTTGATTCGCAGATAACGTCCAATGCAAGTCCCATCTCAGGAAATCACCCCTGTCACATCGCGATAGATCCACACAATAAGTTTGCTATCACGTCGCAATACTCATCAGGCACATTCGATATCTTTAGCTTGAGTATCAATGGCAGCATCGATAAGCGACTCAAAACAATCAAGATGGTTGGTTCCGGGCCAAACAAAGAGCGACAAACCAGCCCACACGCCCATCAATGTCTGTTCCTACAAAACTCACCACAGTTTGTGACCGTCGATCTCGGCACCGATCGCATCAACTTCTATTGCTTTGATGAAGAACAAGAAGAGTTCCTTGATGAGCCAATGCAGTCTATTAAGGTGCCCGCCGGCAATGGACCTCGTCATTTAATCTTTAACAAAGCTGAAGACAGAGCCTATGTGGTCTGTGAACTCTCTGAAACGTTACTGATTTTGGAAAAGGTTTTAGGCATTTGGAATGTAGTGGAAGAGATTGATGCATTGCCTAATATGGAGAAGGGAGAAGCCGCAGCTGCGATTAAGCTATCCCCTGATGAGCAATTCCTTTATGTGTCATGTCGACACCAATCAAGAATCAGCAACTTCAAAATCGACTCTGAGACTCAAAAACTGAATTTCATTGAAAGCTACGACACTGAAGGTAAATTCCCAAGAGACTTCCATATAACTGACGATGGGAAATGGCTTATCGCCGCCAACCAACACTCCAACAACATCACCTCATTCAAGCGAGATAATGAGGACGGTTCTTTGGTTTATACAGGCTACTCGTTAGAGCTAGATGCGCCTGTTTGTGTGACGCAACAGCGATAGTAATCACCAGATACAAAAAAGGAGAGCATCAGCTCTCCTCTTCTTTTGTAACCAATTAAACTAGCGACTTAAAGACCCAAGGCGTATTTCAATACTTGAGTTTTAATCGGCCCAGAGTTCTCTGCTAGTTTTAGTGCGGCATTACGTACAAACTTAAGCGGACCAATGTCGTTGCTGAATGTCTTGTAGAAAAAATCCATGCCACTCTGCATCATAAGGTTGTCGCCTCTTCTTATCACTTCGTAGCGTCTTGCTACAGACTGATTCAATTCCCCCTTTTCTTTGGTGACATCCAACAATACTGATACATCTTTGAAGCCCAAGTTAACACCCTGCCCAGCCAAAGGGTTGATCGTATGCGCAGAGTCTCCGACTAAAATACAGTTATTCTTCGAGTATGATTGAGCATGACGCCGAGTAAGGGGGAACGAACCAGAGTTGAGGACTTTGATGTCTCCCAATTCCGTAGGGAAATTAACAAGTACTTCATTACGTAACTTTTCAGGGGTCATCGATGATAATTGCTTAATGCGAGATGGGGAGTCATACCAAACCAACGATCCCTGCCCGACTTCTTGACCGTCAGAGATTAAAGAACACAAAGGCAGAAATGAACGAGGGCCACTTGGTAGAAATTGTTGCCAAGTAATATCTTGCTGAGGTTGTTCTGTTTCGACATTGATAAGCATACAGTGTTGTCGATAATCCCAAGCCGTAATGCCAATTCCAGCATGTTGACGAACGACTGAGTTAGCACCATCAGCACCAACCACCCACTTCGCTGATAACTCAGTTCCTGATTGAAGCTTAACGATATTGGTTTCACCATACTCAATCTCATCCAACTTTTCTGGACATAACAGTTCGAGATTGTCATGGGCATCAAATTGAGACCATAAGCCTAACTGAATCAGTCTGTTCTCGACAATATAGCCTAGACGGGGCAGATCCAGTGATGCAGCATCAAAACGAGTACGACACTCTGGATGTTCCCAAGTTTCCAATCGCTTGTAAGAACAAACGCGCATCGCTGCAATACTTTGCCATGCACCAAGAGCTTCAAGTAAATCGACCGATGCTTGAGAAATCGCCGACACACGAATGTCCATCGCTTGCGACTCATCAAAAGCTTGTGGGGCAAAACCTTCAATCACAGCAACACTCAGCCCTTGTTTCGCAAAGCCGATCGCTGTTGCCGCACCAACCATGCCACCACCAACTACCACAATATCGTAACTGTTCATATTTTGTACTTATCAGTTTGATTCTTTGACTATTTTTGATTGTACTTTTTCATAACTAACTTGTAACCAAAAACCTTATTTGAAAAAAGGGTTATCCCTTATGGTATATGGCGTTAACGATAATAAAAACCAAGACAAAAGAGATTTGTTCAGACTACTAGTCAGTCGGTTTTGAAACCAGTACAATACGCCGCTTGCCGCTATAGACCGTCATAAGATTGAATACCGATTTATGACGAACCAGACTAGCGGATGAATAATGGGCGATTTGCTCCCTTAAATTAAACTAACGATCGAGCGAACATATAATGAGTAAGAAACTGCTAATTAAAACTTGGGGCTGTCAGATGAATGAATACGATTCATCAAAAATGGCCGACCTGCTTAACGCTGCAAATGGCTATGAGCTAACTGAAGTACCTGAGGAAGCAGACGTACTACTACTGAATACTTGTTCTATCCGCGAAAAAGCGCAAGAAAAAGTATTCCACCAGCTTGGTCGTTGGAAAACGCTTAAAGATAAAAAAGAAGGTGTAGTGATCGGTGTGGGTGGCTGTGTAGCCACTCAAGAAGGTGACCATATCCGTCAACGCGCTCCGTACGTAGACGTTATCTTTGGCCCACAAACATTACACCGCCTGCCAGAAATGATTAAGTCATCACTGTCTAACGAAAAGCCTGTAATGGACATCTCGTTCCCTGAGATCGAAAAATTTGATAACCTGCCAGAGCCAAAAGCAGACGGTGCAACTGCATTTGTTTCAATTATGGAAGGCTGTTCGAAGTACTGTACTTACTGTGTTGTGCCGTACACACGTGGTGAAGAAGTTAGCCGCCCAATGGATGATGTACTATTCGAAGTTGCTCAACTTGCAGAGCAAGGCGTACGTGAAGTTAACCTACTTGGTCAGAACGTAAACGCGTATCGAGGCCCAACACACGAAGGCGATATCTGTTCATTCGCAGAGCTTCTTCGTCTTGTTGCTTCAATTGATGGTATCGACCGTATTCGCTTCACGACAAGCCACCCACTTGAGTTTGGTGACGACATTATCGAAGTTTACAAAGATACACCTGAACTTGTGAGCTTCTTACACTTACCAGTACAAAGTGGTAGTGATCGTATTCTTACAATGATGAAGCGTCCACATACGGCTATCGAGTACAAGTCTATTATCCGTAAACTGCGTAAAGCTCGTCCTGATATTCAAATTAGTTCAGACTTTATTGTTGGTTTCCCAGGAGAGTCTAAACAAGACTTCCAAGATACGATGAAACTGATTAAAGAAGTTGATTTCGATATGAGCTTCAGCTTTATTTTCTCTCCGCGCCCAGGCACACCAGCAGCAGATTACCCATGTGATGTACCAACACAAGAGAAAAAAGATCGCCTGTGGGAACTGCAACAGACAGTAAACACACAAGCTATGCGCTTTTCCCGCCTAATGCTAGGCACAGAGCAGCGCATCCTTGTTGAAGGTCCATCAAGAAAGAACCTAATGGAACTGCGTGGCCGTACTGAAAACAGTCGTGTTGTGAACTTCGAAGGTTCTGCTGACCTAATCGGCCAGTTCGTAGATGTGAAGATCACCGAGGTGTACACCAACTCACTACGTGGTGAGTTAGTTCGCACAGAAAAAGATATGGGCTTACGCGTTGTAATGACTCCAGCAGAAATGATGGAAAAAACAAAACGCGAAGATGAGCTAGGTGTAGCCACGTTTACGCCATAGGTAATACAACTGTTTGAGCACAAAGCTCAAACACAAAGCTTGAAATTACCTAACTAAGTGACCATCTTAGAAATAGGGAATCACCATCAGAAGCCCGGTCTAAATCGGGCTTCTTGCTCTTTTTTTTTTATTTAAGAGAGAATGGTACAAAATGAGAGGCTAATTTGAGCAATAAAATCGTTACCTTAGAGATAAATCTAGAACCAGCAGATAACAAGCGCTTGGCAAGTTTATGCGGACCATTCGACGACAACATAAAGCACCTTGAGCGTCGTCTTGGCGTTGAGATTAACTACCGTAGCAACTTCTTCACTATCGTCGGTAAACCTCACACTACAGCCGCAGCTTTAGACATCATCAAGCACCTCTATGTTGAAACGGCTCCTGTTAAAGGCAACATAATTGATATCGAACCAGAGCAAGTGCATCTAGCGATCGCGGAGTCTGGTATTTTGGAGCAACACGTCGAGTCTGAGATTGACTACGGCAAAGAAGTGACCATTAAGACTAAAAAAGGCGTCATTAAACCTCGTACGCCGAACCAAGCACAATACCTAATGAATATGGTCACTCATGACATCACTTTTGGTATTGGACCTGCTGGTACGGGTAAAACGTACTTAGCTGTTGCGGCTGCGGTTGATGCACTTGAACGTCAAGAAGTTCGCCGAATCCTACTAACTCGCCCAGCCGTCGAAGCAGGTGAGAAGCTTGGTTTCCTTCCTGGAGATCTAAGCCAGAAAGTCGATCCATATTTGCGTCCACTTTACGATGCGCTGTTTGAGATGCTCGGCTTTGAACGAGTTGAGAAATTGATTGAACGTAACGTAATTGAAGTTGCACCACTGGCTTACATGCGTGGTCGTACATTGAATGATGCGTTCATCATTCTTGATGAGAGCCAAAACACTACGGTAGAACAGATGAAAATGTTCTTAACGCGTATCGGCTTTAACTCACGCGCTGTCATCACAGGTGATATCACTCAAATCGATTTACCTCGAGGGGCAAAATCAGGCCTACGCCATGCAACTGAAGTGCTTAGTGAAGTTGATGACATTAGCTTTAACTTCTTCATGTCTGAAGACGTCGTTCGTCATCCTGTCGTTGCTCGTATCGTTAATGCCTACGAGAAGTGGGAAGCCAAAGACCAAAAAGAGCGTAAAGAGTTTGAGGCCCGTAAACGTGAAGAACGAGAAGCCAAACTTCTTGAGGCTCAGCAAGCTGTTACGACACAATTAGCAACACAAAATAGTTCTGTCATTGCAGAGCAAGGTGATAAATAGATGTCTATTGAACTAGACCTACAATTAGCGGTCGAAAATGAGCAAGGTCTTCCAACCGAACAAGATATTCAGCTTTGGTTAAATAAGACTATTCCTCAGTTTCAAGAGAACGCCGAGTTGACGGTTCGTATCGTAGATACACAAGAAAGCCACCAGCTTAATCATGAATACCGTGGAAAAGATAAGCCAACTAACGTGCTGTCTTTTCCATTCGAGGCTCCTCCAGGGATAGAGTTAGATCTACTTGGCGACCTCATTATCTGTCGCCAAGTCGTCGAAAAAGAAGCAGAAGAGCAAAATAAGCCTCTGTTAGCACACTGGGCTCATATGGTTGTACATGGCAGTCTGCATCTGCTAGGTTATGATCATATCGAAGATGATGAAGCTGAAGAGATGGAGTCACTCGAGACAGAAATCATGCAAACTATGGGGTTTGAAGACCCGTATATTCTAGAAAAGTAAATTGATTCTAGTAAAGTAGGTTGCAGAGAAACAATAACTCATCGAACCTGTGGTTTTCGCAGGAATCTGAGTTGTAACGTGTGCTATCACACTTCTGATAGCGTTATTTTTTGAGAAATCATGAACGAAGGTAACCCCCCCACTTCTGAGGGAAGTAAAAAATCTGAAGGTCCGAGTAGAAAGTCCTTCTTTGAACGCCTAGGCCAACTATTTCAAGGTGAAGTAAAAGATCGCCAAGAGCTCGTAGATGTAATCCGCGACTCAGAAATTAATGACCTAATTGACCACGACACGCGCGACATGCTCGAAGGTGTTATGGAAATTTCAGAGATGCGAGTACGCGATATCATGCTACCTCGCTCTCAAATGGTTACAGTTGAACGCACCGATGATTTAGATACATTGATTGCGCTTATTACTGATGCTCAACACTCTCGCTACCCGGTGATCAGTGAAGATAAAGACCATGTAGAAGGCATTCTATTAGCGAAGGACCTACTTAAGTATTTGGGTTCAGAAAGCGCCCCATTTGACATCGAACAAGTGATCCGCCCTGTTGTAGTTGTACCTGAAAGCAAACGCGTTGATCGCCTGCTCAAGGAATTCCAAGAAGAGCGTTACCACATGTCTATCGTTGTGGATGAATTTGGCGGTGTATCTGGCCTAGTAACCATTGAAGATATCCTCGAAGAAATCGTTGGTGAAATTGAAGACGAGTTCGACGATGAAGAAGAGTTAGACATTCGTAAGCTGAGCAAGCATACCTTCTCTGTTAAAGCTTTAACCACTATTGAAGATTTCAACGATACATTTGGAACCACCTTTAGTGATGATGAAGTGGATACAGTTGGCGGTATGGTGATGACAGCACTCGGTCATCTACCGGTTCGTGGAGAAATTGTAGAAATTGGAAGCTACCATTTCAAAATAACGTCCGCAGATAATCGTCGTGTGATTCAGCTACAGGTAACTATACCTGATGAGCAACCTCTTCCGACTATCGAAGAATAACAACTTCTCTCTAAAGAGATGACAGAAATTAGATGACTAAGACCTTTATTCATCGCCTATTACGGCCGCTTGCGGCCGTTTTTGTTGGCGCTATAACCACCCTTTCATTCGCTCCATATTCCATATGGCCTCTTGCTATTATCAGCCCTGCTTTGTTGCTGCTATTGATCCACAACCGCTCTCCTAAAAGTGCGCTTTGGATTGGCTACGCATGGGGTTTAGGTCAGTTCACAACAGGTATTAGCTGGGTATACGTCAGCATTGATGGTTTTGGCGGCATGCCACTTGCGGCCAACCTGTTTTTGATGGCATTGCTTGTAGGCTATCTAGCCGTATATTCAGGCCTCTTTACCTGGAGTCTAAACAAATTCTTCCCTGCTAATAACCTAAGTCGCTTTTTCCTCGCGGCCCCAGCATTGTGGTTAATCTCTGACTGGTTACGCGGTTGGGTAATGACAGGATTCCCTTGGCTTTGGTTAGGCTACAGCCAAATCGACTCTCCACTAAGTTCATTCGCACCGATTGGTGGTGTCGAGCTTGTGACGCTAGCGATTATTGTGTCAGCTTCTGCACTCGCTTATACGATCATAAATAAAGCGTGGAGTGTCGGCATCATACCTGCAGTTGTCTTAAGTGCAGGTTTCGGTCTTCGAAATATCGATTGGGTGACACCGAACCCTGAAAAAACCACCTCAGTGGTATTGATTCAAGGTAACGTCGACCAAGACAGCAAATGGCTACCTAGCCATCGCTGGCCAACGATGATGAAGTACACCGATTTGAGTAGAGAAAACTGGGACGCTGATATCATCATCTGGCCTGAAGCCGCTATTCCAGCATTCGAAGTTGAGATTCCATCTTTCCTACGTAACTTAGATAGCGCAGCGAAAATGAACAACAGTGCAATTATCACAGGTGTGTTAAATCAATCTGAAGATAAGAAGTACTACAACAGTGTTCTTTCTCTGGGAGTCAATCCATACGGTGAGTACAGCTATGATCCAGACGAACGCTATCATAAACATCATCTTCTACCATTTGGTGAATTTGTGCCGTTTGAGGATATCCTACGCCCGTTAGCACCGTTCTTTAACTTGCCAATGTCATCATTTAGCCGTGGCGATTTCGTTCAGCCAAACATCGTGGCAAATGGTCGTCATCTAGCACCAGCGCTTTGTTATGAGATCATCTTCAATGATCAAGTGAGACAAAACGTAACGGATGAAACTGACTTTATTCTAACGCTCTCTAACGATGCGTGGTTCGGCCGTTCGATTGGACCATTACAACATATGGAAATCGCACAAATGCGTGCTCTGGAGCTTGGTAAGCCACTAATTCGCTCTACCAACAACGGTGTGACGGCTGTAACAGATTACAAAGGCAATATCATCAAGCAAATACCTCAGTTTGAAACTGCCATTTTAAAAGCAGAGCTTGTTTCAACCGACGGTCAAACCCCTTATAGAGTCGTGGGTACTTGGCCGCTGTATATCTGGGCAGTACTGAGTTTAATTGCAGGCTGGATTATGAGAAGACCAAAAACTGATACGTGATACGTGATACGTGATACGTGATACGTCGAAAATTTTAAGGTTGACGTGAGAGCGTCAACCTTTTGTTTTATGGTACTTAAACGATTTGGAAGAAAACGTTTAAGGTTTTAATGACTTGCGGCTAAACCCTTTCGAGCCGCATTTAATACAAGGAATAATCATTGTAGGGTGATTATATTCGGTTTGATGCCCACATTCATCACATACCAATGTGCCTAACCCTATCACTTCATCTGCTTGATATAATCCTTGATGCTCTAGATCTTGGAACAGCTCAACCCACTCCACCTTAGTACGATCAGTTATGTCCAGTAACCCTTGCCAAATAGAGTCAGTAATCATCAAATAGAATGGGCCATTTTTGCTCTCTTCATAGCTTTCTGAGAACTCTTTCAAGTCCGACTTCACATAAGCTGAGATCAGCGACAGCTCATCTTTGGTCATGTCGTTGGCCGCTTTTGCTAACTTACCTGATGTTTCAATTTTGTTGTTGAGTTCTTCAGGACTATGCTTCAGCGTTTCAATCACCTCTTCGACAACTTCTTCATAAAGTGCTTTTTTCTTCGGCATAAAAAACCTCCTCAAGATTACATACTTTTATCTTAGTTAACGTGTGCAAAGTTAAGCGACGAATCCTTAACAAACAAATGCAATTCGTACCTTTAAGCATAGCTGTCGTGAGTAATTAGGTGGAATTTACGTAATCAACCATGCAGCAACTGCAAGTATGACGGGTATAACTATTGTTGTACTCAGCTGCTTTAGGTATTCTATGACGATCTGTAAGATTCTGTTCTAACCGAACTCACAAATTCCAAGATAACCGGATACCATCGATGCAAGAACAATATAACCCGCAAGAGATTGAACAAAAGGTTCAACAACACTGGGATAACAGCGAAACTTTCGTTGTAAGTGAAGACCCAAACAAAGAAAAATTCTACTGTCTTTCTATGTTCCCATACCCAAGTGGTCGACTGCACATGGGCCACGTGCGTAACTACACCATCGGTGATGTGGTATCTCGTTTCCAACGTCTACAAGGTAAAAACGTAATGCAACCAATCGGTTGGGATGCATTCGGCCTGCCTGCAGAAAATGCAGCTGTAAAAAACAACACGGCGCCTGCACCATGGACTTACGAAAACATTGAGTACATGAAAAACCAACTAAAGCTTTTAGGCTTTGGTTACGACTGGAACCGTGAATTCGCAACGTGTACACCTGAGTACTACCGTTGGGAGCAAGAGTTCTTCACCAAGCTTTACGAAAAAGGCCTAGTTTACAAGAAGACCTCTTCTGTGAACTGGTGTCCAAACGACCAAACTGTACTTGCAAACGAGCAAGTGGAAGACGGTTGCTGCTGGCGTTGTGACACCCCAGTAGAACAAAAGAAGATTCCACAGTGGTTCATTAAAATCACTGAATACGCTCAAGAGCTACTAGACGATCTAGATAACCTTGAAGGTTGGCCTGAAATGGTTAAAACCATGCAGCGTAACTGGATCGGTCGCTCTGAAGGTGTTGAGCTATCTTTCGCTGTTAACGGCGAAGAAGCACCGCTAGAAGTTTACACAACACGTCCAGACACGCTAATGGGTGTTTCTTACGTTGGTATCGCTGCTGGTCACCCACTTGCAGAGAAAGCATCGAAGAACAACCCTGAACTTGCAGCATTCGTTGATGAATGTCGCAACACGAAAGTGGCTGAAGCCGAATTAGCAACAATGGAAAAGAAAGGTATGGATACTGGCCTAACAGCTATCCACCCTCTTAACGGTCGTGTTGTGCCAGTTTACGTAGCAAACTTCGTTCTTATGGATTACGGCACAGGTGCGGTAATGGCGGTTCCAGCTCACGATCAACGTGATTACGAATTCGCAACTAAGTACGGTATCGATATCATTCCGGTAATCAAACCTGAAGATGGTTCTGAACTGGATGTATCTGAAGCGGCTTACACAGAGAAAGGTGTACTGTTCGATTCTGGCGAATTCGATGGTCTTGCGTTCCAAGAAGCATTCGATGCAATAGCTGCGAAACTTGAAGCTGAAGGCAAAGGTAAGAAAACAGTAAACTTCCGTCTACGTGACTGGGGTGTTTCTCGTCAGCGTTACTGGGGCGCTCCAATCCCAATGGTAACGACAGAAGACGGTGAAGTTCACCCAGTACCAGCAGACCAATTGCCCGTTATTCTTCCTGAAGACGTGGTAATGGATGGCGTTACTAGCCCAATCAAAGCAGACAAGTCTTGGGCTGAAACAACATTCAATGGCGAACCTGCGCTGCGTGAAACTGATACGTTTGATACTTTCATGGAATCTTCATGGTACTACGCACGTTACTGTTCACCACAAGCTGACGACATTCTAGATCCAGAGAAAGCAAACTACTGGCTACCGGTTGACCAATACGTTGGTGGTATCGAGCATGCTTGTATGCACCTGCTTTACTCTCGTTTCTTCCACAAGCTTCTACGTGATGCTGGTTACGTGACATCTGATGAACCGTTCAAGCAACTTCTATGTCAAGGCATGGTTCTGGCTGACGCGTTCTATCACGAAAACGAAAAAGGCACCAAAGAGTGGATTGCTCCGACTGACGTAACGGTTGAACGTGACGGTAAAGGTCGCATCGAAAAAGCAGTCGACGCTCAAGGCCGCGAAGTTGAACACTCAGGCATGATCAAAATGTCTAAGTCTAAAAACAACGGTATAGACCCACAAGAGATGGTAGACAAGTACGGCGCTGATACTGTACGTCTATTCATGATGTTTGCATCACCTGCAGATATGACTCTTGAGTGGCAAGAGTCTGGCGTTGAAGGTGCAAACCGTTTCCTTAAACGTGTTTGGAAACTGGTTCATGCTCACTCTTCTAAAGGTGCTGCTGAATCTGTTGATGCTTCTGCGCTATCTGGCGACCAGAAAGCACTTCGTCGTGATATCCACAAGACTATCGCGAAAGTAACGGACGATATCGGCCGTCGCCAAACGTTCAACACAGCCATCGCTGCAATCATGGAACTGATGAATAAGCTAGCGAAAGCACCTCAAGAATCTGTACAAGATCGTGCAATCCTTGATGAAGCACTAAAAGCTGTCGTTCGCATGCTTTACCCAATGACGCCACACATCTCTTACGAAATGTGGATTGCACTGGGTGAATCAAACGTAGATTCAGCAACATGGCCAACCTTCGATGAGAAAGCGCTAGTTGAAGACGAGAAGACTATCGTTGTAATGATCAACGGTAAGCTGCGTGCGAAACTGACTGTTGCTGCTGACGCAACCGAAGAGCAAGTTCGTGAACTTGGTCTAAACGATGAGAACGCTAAAAAGTTCCTAGATGACCTAACGATCCGTAAGGTTATCTTCGTACCTGGTAAGCTTCTAAACATCGTTGCTAACTAATTTCGTTAGCACAATGCAATTGCTAAAGAATTAACGAACTTAATTCATCAAAAGCAGTCTGTAGACAGGGTAGCTAATTACCCTGTCTACTTATTTAAGCGCTTTACTTTCAGTGACTAACCCCACGCCAAAAAGCTAAAGCCTTTAAATAAGTATTCTACCTTCATGAGAGCCATCAAATAATGCGCCTGATTTCACTATCTTCATTGAAAGTTACTATTGTTATTCTAACCGTTAGCCTATTGAGTGCCTGTGGTTTCCACCTACGCGGTGATTACTCAGTGCCAGAAGAACTTAACAAGATCTCTGTGACCAGTTACGACCAATACAGCACGTTTACACGTATGATGAAAGGTCAGCTGCGTATGAACGATGTAGAAATTATCCCACCAGCTGGAAACACACCGAATTTGCATATTATTAGCGAAAGCGTGAGTGAGCGAACTCTATCTCTTTATCAAAATACTCGTGCGGCAGAGAAAGAGCTGACGTTCAGAGCTAGGTATCGCGTAACGATACCAGAGCTTGGTGATAAAACATTCTCGACTAGCGTAACCCGTAGCTATCTAGATAACCCGTTAACTGCACTTGCGAAGTCGGTTGAACGAGACATGATCGAAGATGAAATGCGTAAGTTGGCAACAAGCCAAATCCTTCGTCAGATGGCTCGATTAAAAGCCAACATAGCGGCAGATAACATGGACCTAGAAGCGTTAGAGCACGTTCAAGTAAAAGAACTTGAGAAGCAATACAACATCAAAAACATCGAAATTGAAGACGCAGAAACAGTACCGACTTCCGAAGAGCAGTCAACACTAAGCGAATCGGCTGAACAATAGGTTTATTTGATGCGTATTTTTGCCGATCGTTTACCTGAGCAACTTGCAAAGCAGCTAAGTAACGTTTATCTGATTTTTGGCAACGAGCCTTTGTTGCTACAAGAAAGTAGAGAATCGATTCAAAAGGCAGCTAAAGAGCAAGGCTTCGATGAACGCCATCGCTTTGCGATTGATAATAGCCTCGACTGGAATCAAGTCTACGACTGCACTCAAGCGCTAAGCCTATTCTCTAGCCGTCAGATCATCGAACTTGAGCTACCAGAATCAGGAGTCAATGCCGCGATAGCAAAAGAGCTTCTCGCGATCTCCGAGCATATCCACAGTGATATATTGTTGATCTTGGTGGGCACTAAACTCACTAAAGCTCAAGAGAATGCAAAATGGTTTAAGGCGCTCTCGAATCAAGGACATTGGGTCAGCTGCCTAACTCCGGATGTTGGCCGACTACCTCAGTTTGTTCAAGCGCGCTGTCGTAAAATCGGTTTACTGCCAGATCCTGAAGCTATTCAAATGCTGGCACAATGGCATGAGGGTAATCTATTTGCTCTAACACAAAGCTTAGAAAAATTGGCGCTTCAATATCCAGACGGAAAGCTTACGTTAGTACGCTTAGAAGAGTCTCTAAGCCGCCACAATCACTTTACTCCCTTCCATTGGAGTGATGCATTACTGGCAGGTAAAGGCAATCGAGCACAACGAATTCTGAGACAATTGGAAGCGGAAGGTGTCGAGCCAGTTATCTTGCTGCGTAGCATACAGCGTGAACTTGCTCTGCTATTGCAAATGCAGCAACAAATGAAACAGATGCCGATCAGCCAAGTCTTTGAAAAGCACCGTATCTGGCAATCTAAAAAGCCTCTTTATAACGCCGCGCTAACAAGAGTTTCAATTTCTCAATTACACTCTTTGTTTGCGCTGCTCACACAAGCAGAATTGATGACAAAAACTCAATATGAACAGTCGCCTTGGCCACTAATTCATCAGTTAAGTGTAGAGTTTTGTCTCCCTACAGCTTCAATACCATTTCACGCATAAAAGCGTGTTATATTCTAGGGTCAATAGATCCTAAACAAAGCTAATTTCAGATTAAAGGAACACCCTGTGTTACGTGAAGAACTAAAAGATTTTCTTGCAGACAAAGCCGACGACATGAAAGCAGAATCGATTGTTACCATCGATGTAGAAGGCAAATCAAGTGTTACTGATTACATGATCGTTTGCACTGGTACTTCTAAGCGCCATGTTGCCTCTATTGCACAACATGTTGCTGATGAAGTCCGTAAAGCAGGTATGCAGCCACTAGGTATGGATGGTCAGCAAGAAGGTGAATGGGTTGTTCTAGATATGGGCACCAGCATGCTTCACGTTATGCAAGAAGAACATCGTGAACTTTACCAACTAGAAAAACTTTGGGGCTAAGCGTTGAAGATCCAGTTAATCGCAGTTGGTACAAAAATGCCAAAGTGGGTTGAAGAAGGGTTTAAAGAATATAAACGCCGCTTCCCTCATGATATGCCATTAGAACTCATTGAGATCACTGCGGGGAAACGCGGTAAAAATGCTGATATTGCACGAATTCTTCAAAAAGAAGGCGAAGCAATGTTAGCAGCGGTTCCAAAAGGAAATCGCATTGTCACGCTCGATATCCCAGGTAAAAAATGGGATACACCACAACTGGCTGAGCAATTGGAAAGTTGGAAACTGGATGGACGTGACGTTTCTATCCTGATTGGCGGGCCTGAAGGATTAGCTCCTGCATGTAAAGCGGCAGCAGATCAAAGCTGGTCTCTGTCTGCGCTTACTCTCCCTCACCCATTAGTACGCGTTATCATGGCTGAAAGCTTGTATCGAGCTTGGAGCATCACTGCTAACCATCCTTATCATCGAGAATAAGCGTTAATGTTACGTAAACGTAGCCAAATCCGTGATTACAAAGCAGAAGCACGACTATTTACTAGCCGTGCTTTTGTTGCGTTTATGGGGATCATAGTGATGATGTCGATGTTGGTCGTTAACCTGTATAACATTCAGGTCAACCAATATCAGGACTATAAAACTCGCTCTAACGACAACCGCATCAAGGTCGTGCCAATTGCACCTAACCGTGGTCTAATTTACGACCGAAACGGTGTACTCCTGGCTGAAAACCGTCCTGTTTTCAACCTAGAGATCATACCTGAAAAAATTAAAGATATGGATGATACGATCATCCGTTTGCAAACATTAATCGAGATTCCGCCAGAACGAATCGAACGATTTAACCGTGAGCGTCGCAACTCACGACGTTTCAAATCAGTACCCATTCTAAATCAGCTTACCGAAGAACAGGTTGCGATCTTCTCTGTAAACCAACATAAATTCCCGGGAGTTGAAGTGACAGGAACGTTGAAGCGTTTCTATCCTTATGGTGATGTGCTGACTCACGTCATAGGCTATGTATCACGTATCAATGATCGCGATATGCAACGCTTAGTTCGAGAAGAGAAAGACGCTAATTACCAAGCTACACGCGATATCGGTAAGCTTGGTATAGAGCGCTATTATGAAGATATGTTACACGGCACGGCTGGTTATCAAGAAGTCGAAGTAAACAGTCGCGGGCGAGTGATCCGCACGCTCAAGTTTGTTCCTTCCGTTCCAGGCAAAGATATCGTGCTGAACTTAGATATCAAGCTGCAGTTATACGTACACAAACTACTCGATGGTCGACGTGGTTCGGCGGTCGTTCTCGATCCCAAAGACAATGGCGTACTAGCGATGGTCTCTAGCCCAAGCTATGATCCCAATGCATTTGTGCATGGTATTTCCTCTAAAGGTTATAACGCGCTATTGCAAAACAAAGATCGACCTTTGGTTAACCGTGCCACGTTGGGGATTTATCCGCCAGCGTCTACGATCAAACCGTTCATCGCGGTAGCTGCTTTACAAGAAGGCGTGATCACGCCAAATACAACACGTAATGACCCTGGTTATTGGAAAATACCAAACTCTAAGACAAAACCTTTCCGTGACTGGCTTCGCTGGGGTCACGGAGTCGTCGATATAGAGAAAGCAATTGAAGAGTCGGTAGATACCTTCTTTTACCAAATAGCCTTTGATCTAGGCATCGATCGCCTATCTAAATGGATGATGATGTTTGGCTTCGGTGATTACACTGGCATCGATATTCACGAAGAAAGTAAAGCCAATATGCCAACGCGTGAATGGAAAATGGCAAGACACCGTGTGCCTTGGTATCAAGGTGATACGATCCCTGTTGGTATTGGCCAAGGCTACTGGACAGCGACACCGATGCAAATCGCGAAGGCAACCTCAGTATTAGTTAATGAAGGGGAAGTAATCGCCCCTCACTTGTTGCGCTCAACAATTGATAATGGTCAGCCATTCGATGAACAAACAGTATCGGAAATCGAAACCTATCCACCGGTCACTGGGGTTAAACAAAAATATTGGGATATCGCACAAGAAGGCATGAGGTTGGTAAACCACGGACGCAAAGGAACGGCAAGGCGTTCGTTCCAGAATATGTCTTACCAAACCGCTGGTAAATCAGGTACCGCACAAGTCTTTGGCCTAAAAGAAGATGAAGAGTACAACGCTGACGAAATCGCAGAGCATTTACGCGATCACGCACTCTTTACTGGTTATGCGCCTTTTGAAGATCCGGAAGCGGTTGTGACTATCGTATTAGAAAACGCAGGTGGTGGTTCATCAAATGGCGGCCCTGTCGTCAGAAAAATATTGGACCACATAATCCTCGCTAAAGAAGATGAAAGTAAGGCAACGAAATAATGAAACTTGATCCTTCTACCGGACGAAATAGAGCCTTGTTTGAAAGGCTGCATATCGACCTACCACTATTACTCGGCATTCTTGTCTTAATGGGTTTTGCCTTATTGATCATGTATAGCGCCAGTGGACAAAGCCTCGCGATGATGGACCGCCAAGCGATGCGTATGGTGCTGTCTTTAGGTGTGATGATCTTCTTAGCGCAACTTTCACCCCGAACCTATGAAACCTTGGCACCGCTACTGTTTGCAGGCGGTGTCATCTTGTTGTTAGGCGTGTTGTTCTTTGGTGAAGCCTCTAAAGGTGCTCAGCGCTGGTTGAACTTTGGCTTTATCAGATTCCAGCCCTCAGAACTGCTGAAGCTTGCAGTACCTTTAATGCTGGCTCGATTTATCGGTAAGCGCTCACTTCCACCGACTTTCCAAACTTTGGCTATCTCGTTGGTAATGGTGTTTGTACCCACGATTCTTATCGCTAAGCAGCCCGACTTAGGCACTTCAATACTCATTGCAGCATCTGGTATCTTTGTGATATTCCTTGCTGGTATCAGCTGGAAAATTATAGCGAGTGCTGCGATTGCCCTGGGCGCATTTATTCCGATTTTGTGGTTCTTCTTGATGCGCGAATATCAAAAAGTACGTGTAAGAACCCTTTTTGATCCTGAATCAGATCCATTAGGTGCGGGTTACCACATTATCCAAAGTAAGATTGCGATAGGTTCTGGTGGGATATCAGGAAAAGGTTGGTTGCAAGGTACTCAGTCCCAACTGGAATTCATTCCAGAAAGACACACCGACTTCATCTTTGCTGTCATTGCAGAAGAGTGGGGCATGATCGGAATTTTGTTCTTACTTGCTATCTACCTATTCATTATTGGACGTGGCTTAGTACTTGCTAGCCAGGCTCAAACAGCATTCGGTAGAATGATGGGCGGCAGCATTGTACTGAGCTTCTTTGTCTATATATTTGTAAACATAGGCATGGTAAGTGGCATTCTTCCAGTGGTTGGGGTTCCTCTTCCTTTGGTTAGCTATGGTGGTACTTCAATGGTTACCCTAATGGCTGGTTTTGGTATTTTAATGTCAATCCATACACACAGAAAAGCATTTTCAAAGGCGACTTAATCGATGTCTATCAATACAACGTTAATCAAAAAAGCCCCCTTTGTTGATAGGCTGTCAATCAAAAAGATAGTCTCGATAGTAGGCTTAGCGATGGTAATCAACGGTTGTTCTTCTCAGAAACCAACAGGCCGCTATGACATTGATTCGGATATTGCGCCAGATACGCCAATATCAGTCGAGCACTTAGAAGATGCTCACCCTCAGTATGAACCTTACAGTTTAGGCGGTAATAATAACTACACTCTGCGTGGTGAAGATTACAAAATCGTCAGGAAAACAGAAGGGTTTACCGAGAAAGGAAAAGCCTCTTGGTACGGTAAGAAATTTCATGGTCATTTAACATCAAATGGTGAGATCTATGACATGTATTCGATGTCTGCTGCTCACAAAACCTTGCCAATTCCAAGCTATGTAAAAGTGACGAATACCGACAATAATAAAACGACGATTGTTCGTATCAATGACCGAGGTCCATTCCATGAAGGCCGAATTATTGACCTTAGTTATGCGGCGGCTTACAAGCTCGATGTTTTGAGAACGGGCACAGCTAATGTTGAGATTGAAGTCATCACTGTGGCTATGCCAACTGACGCAAATAAAAAGGCGGCTTTACCGCAATTTATTATTCAAGTGGCCACATCACCTCATAAAGATAGAACTGAGAAGTTAGCCAAAAATTTAGGCGAAAAGCTAGCAGTAGCAACGTTTTTGCAGCCAAATGATGACAACTACCGATTGATGCTTGGGCCATTTCATGACTATGCTCTGACTCAAGAGAAATTGGAACAAGTTAAGCTAATGGGTTACCCGTCAGCTTATATAAAGAAACACACGCTAACCCGCTAATTAATCTAACAGTTACTTCTGGTAATCAGCGCTCTGGTGTGACAGAGTGATTCTGTTAATATATGAATAGTTCACCAAATAATTGCATTCAAAATGATTAAATCTAATAAACTTGTTAAATCGATTTTTGCTACTTCTGTTGCTCTTTCTGCAACGATAGCTACATCGTCATTCGCCGCTCCTATTGTTGTTCCTGATGCACCTCAAATCGCCGCTAAGGGTTTTGTTCTGATGGATTACCATTCAGGCAAAGTACTAGCAGAGAAAGAGATGAACACTCAGCTTTCTCCAGCAAGTTTAACCAAGATGATGACGAGCTACGTGATCGGCCAAGAGCTGGATCGTGGCAACATCAATCTAACCGATGACGTTGTTATCAGTGAAAATGCTTGGGCTAAAAACTTCCCTGATTCTTCTAAGATGTTCGTGGAAGTGGGCACAACCGTGAAGGTTGAAGAGCTGAACCGTGGCATCATCATTCAATCAGGTAATGATGCTTGTGTTGCGATGGCTGAGCACATTGCAGGTTCTGAAGATGCATTTGTTGACCTAATGAACGCATGGGCAAGCTCTATCGGCATGAAAGACACGCACTTTGCTAATGTGCACGGTCTAGATAACCCGAATCTGTACTCTACCCCTTACGATATGGCTCTACTTGGTCAGGCACTCATTCGTGACGTTCCTGATGAGTACCGTATCTACTCAGAGAAAAAATTTACATACAACGGCATCACCCAATACAACCGTAATGGTCTGTTATGGGATAAAAGTATGAACGTTGATGGCATCAAAACGGGCCACACAAGTAACGCAGGTTACAGCCTAGTAAGCTCAGCGACAGAAGGCAAAATGCGCCTAGTTGCTGTTGTTATGGGCACTAAAAATGCTAACGCTCGTAAAACAGAAAGCAAAAAGCTACTAAGCTACGGCTTCCGTTTCTTCGAAACAGTGGCACCGCACACAGCTGGAGAAACCTTCGTAGAAGAAAAGATCTGGATGGGTAGCCAAGATACTGTGGCACTGGGTGTAGACGAAGATACATTCGTTACTCTACCTCGAGGCCAAGCTAAGAACCTGAAAGCAAGTTTCGTTCTTGAAAAAGAACTTGAAGCACCAATCAGCAAAGGCGATGTAGTTGGTAAACTATTCTACCAAGTCGACGGTGAAGACGTAGCTGAATACCCACTACTAGCACTTGAAGATGTCGACCAAGGCAGCCTATTCAGCCGTCTATGGGACTACCTAGTTCTTCTGTTCAAGGGTTTATTCTAAACAAGCTAAAGGTTTGTTCTAAGTAAAACCGAATTTGTTGTATAGCTAACCTAATGAGTAAGTTCATGATTTACTCATTAGTGAACTAAAAGCCGCTCTGTGCGGCTTTTGTTGATCTTGAGTTCGGTGATATTTACACGTAATATTCCGCCTTATTATTCGTGTCTGTTGACCGAAAACGTTTTTTATCGACATTTCGCCTATTTGCGAGATTCTAGCCTTTTGGAGCTAATCATGAACATCAATTCTGATGCAAAACTAAAAGATCTCTTAGAGTTCCCTTGTTCATTCACTTATAAAGTTATGGGCCACGCGAAGCCAGAACTGACTGAGCTAGTGCTAGAAGTGATTCAGCGTCATGCTCCTGGTGACTACAGCCCAACGCTAAAACCGAGTGCAAAAGGTAACTACCACTCTGTTTCTATCAACATTACAGCGACATCAATTGAGCAAGTAGAAACGCTATATAAAGAACTGGGCGAGATCGAAATCGTTCGTATGGTTCTGTAATCTTCGATTACACATGAAAACAGCGGCTTATTGCCGCTGTTTTTGTTTAAAGCGACCTATCAGCACCCAAAACATTCAACTTAATTTTCAATAAATACAAAGAAAGTTGAAAAACCTTGCAGTCCGTCTGTAGTTAGAATCATGTTTCGCGTTTATAATGCGTTCACTTTATTAATCCTTGAGGGAGTGCTGCTTTGCAAAATAAGCTAATCGTAAAAAAATTAGGCCGTCAGGATTACGAACCTGTGTGGAAAGCCATGCATAAGTTCACAGACGAACGCACGGAAGAAGACGTAGACCAAATTTGGTTGGTTGAACACAACCCTGTCTTCACTCAAGGACAAGCAGGTAAAGCTGAGCATGTATTAAATGCTGGTGATATCCCTGTGATACAAAGCGATCGCGGTGGCCAAGTGACTTATCATGGTCCAGGTCAGTTAGTCGCTTACTTTCTGATTAACATCCGCCGCAAGAAATTTGGAGTTCGCGATTTGGTGACTCATATCGAGAACCTCGTAATCAATACTCTGAAAGCTTACAATATAGATTCATCTGCCCGACCTGACGCTCCTGGTGTTTATGTCGATGGCAAGAAAATCTGTTCACTTGGATTGCGTATTCGACGTGGCTGTTCGTTCCATGGGCTAGCACTCAACGTCGATATGGACCTGTCTCCATTTCTTCGTATTAACCCGTGTGGTTACCAAGGGATGGAAATGGCGCAGGTAAGCCAACTCGGCGGGCCAAGTGAACTAGAAAACGTTGAGCAACAGTTAATACAAGAGCTCGTAGAGCTACTCGGCTATGACCAAGTAGACATTCAGGCCACCAGTAACATTACAGCAGAAGCATAAAATCATGAGCAAACCAATCCAAATGGAAAAAGGCGTTAAATATCGTGACGCTGACAAAATGGCATTAATTCCCGTAAAGAATATGCCTGCTGAACAGAAAGAAGTTTTACGTAAGCCAGAATGGATGAAGATTAAACTTCCTTCAGACAGCCATCGTATCCAAGAAATCAAATCAGCAATGCGTAAAAACAACCTGCACTCAGTTTGTGAAGAAGCGTCTTGCCCTAACCTAGCCGAGTGTTTTAACCACGGTACGGCAACGTTTATGATTCTTGGCGCTATCTGTACTCGTCGCTGCCCTTTCTGTGATGTTGCCCATGGTCGTCCTGTTGCTCCTGAAACAGAAGAGCCGAAGAAACTGGCTAAGACGATTAAAGATATGAAACTGAAGTATGTAGTAATCACCTCGGTTGACCGTGATGACCTGCGTGATGGTGGTGCTCAGCACTTTGCTGACTGTAACCGTGAAATTCGCGAACAGAATCCAAACATTCGCATTGAAACACTGGTTCCAGATTTCCGTGGTCGTATGGACGTTGCACTTGATCTAATGAAAGACAACCCGCCAGATGTTTTTAACCACAATCTAGAGACAGCGCCGCGCTTATACCGTAAAGCTCGTCCAGGCGCGAACTACAAGTGGTCTCTCGATCTGTTGAGAAAATTCAAAGAGCAGCACCCAGACATTCCAACGAAGTCAGGTGTGATGATGGGGCTTGGTGAGACGAAAGAAGAGATCGTTCAAGTGCTGAAAGACCTTCGTGAACATGGTGTAACGATGCTAACACTTGGCCAATATCTTGCGCCAAGCCGTCACCACTTACCCGTTGAACGTTACGTGCCACCTTCAGAGTTTGATGAGCTGAAAGAAATTGCTCTAGAACTAGGCTTCACTCACGCAGCTTGTGGCCCGTTTGTACGTTCTTCTTACCATGCAGACTTACAAGCACAAGGTATGGAAATTAAGTAGTCACGATTACTTAACTAAAAATACAAAGGCGCTGACTATTATGTTCAGCGCCTTTTTTCTATCTTGCAAATTCAGCTATACCTTCATATCGAAACAACAAAGCCACTCCCTATGAGTGGCTTTGTGCTTAACATTTCAAGTTCTGAGTGTTTAGGTTCAGATGAGCTCTGCGTTAACCAAATGAAGCCCAGATAACCGTCGCCACTAAGATTGGGCACACGAACTTCACATACATTGGCCAAACCTTACCAAACCAACCCAATTGGAAGTCAGGGCAACCTTGCTCAAGCTCTTTCACTTTTGAAGCTCGGCTCCATACCCAACCACCAAATAGGCAAAACATCAGTGCAGCAACCGGTTGAAGGTACTGAGTCGCTATCATCGCAACCATTCCAAACATCGCGGCAAAGTTGTAAACAATCACCACACTGAACAGTGCAATAACACCACCAATCACCCAACTCGTTGGTGTTCGTCTGGTATTGAAACGCTCACTCACTAGCGCTACAGGCCCTTCCAGCATCGAAATCGATGAAGTCAGCGCGGCAATCGTTAGCAACAAAAAGAAGACAATCGCGAAGATCTGACCAAGTACGCCTAAACTGTCAAACATCAAAGGCAGAACCGTGAATACTAGCGTATCAGAGCTTAATAATGAGCCATCTTCAGCGTAGATTTGAACACCTTTTTGCATCGCAACAAACATTGCTGGCATCACAACTAAACCCGCAATAAAAGCAACAGCTGTATCAACTAAAGTAACGTTCATTGCCATTTTTGGTAAATTCTCTTTCTTGCTTAAGTAAGAGCCATAAACCAACATTGAACAACCACCAATGGTGAGCGAGAAGAACCCCTGTCCCATTGCCGCCAGAATCAGTTTTCTATCCCACACTTTCTCGAAGTCTGGAACTAGATAATGTTTTAGACCTTCCATCGCGCCAGATTGCGTCATGATGTAAATAAACAATAAACCAAACAAAACAAACAGCGCTGGCATCAAACGAGTCGACCATTTCTCGATACCTTGCTTAACACCGCCCTGAACAATCAAAATAGTCAGCACATAGAATGCGACAGTGCCAAATACATTTCGCTCAACACTGAAGCCTTTAAACCAATCCGCAGCAGCCTCCAGACCAATCAGATCAGCGACAGCACCAATTAGGAAGCAGATCAACCAGCCACCAACAATACTATAAAATGCCAACACGGCGCTTGGCACACTCAACCCGACCCAACCGACAAACTCACCGACTTTCTTACCCAAAGGGCTAGTGGTCAACGAGCGCATACTATCGACAGGATTTGCTTGACCATGACGGCCAATCGCCATCTCAACCACCAGCATAGGGAAGGCAACTACGAAGATCATGATCAAATAGACAAGAAGAAAGGCACCACCACCGTTACTGGCAACTTGAGTTGGGAACCCCCAAATATTACCCAAACCAACAGCTGCCCCCGCCGCTGCCAAAATAAAACCTAAACGAGAGCTGAAATGCTCTCTTGAAGAGGAAGATTGTTGATCCATATTGCCTGCACAAAAATCAGTGAACTAGTTGAGGAGTACAGTAATAAAAAGCAATGATAGGCACAACTAATAAATGAACAATTCTCTAATTTTTACAATCAATACGCTATTTATAACCACATAGTTAACAAATAACTGGTCTTATCGTTTACTGGATAACGACAAAACGAGATGCGGGCTAAGAAAAATAGAGTATCTCGAGTTAGTTGCTCGTGCGGCTGAACCCATAGCTCCATAAACACCTACATCCATAAAGACACACATACAAAAAGAGCACCAACCGGTGCTCTTATTCTTCATCGTTAAATTCAGATTAAATAGTGAATACTTGATAGTCTTTTAGGTTAGGGATGATTTCATGCAATTCTTTCTCTTGTTCTGCCATCTCATCAAGAGAATCACAGAACTCAGTGCCTTCCTCTTCCATTTGTTGAGCATGCTCTTTCATCCGCTCTTCAACTTTAAGCTTTAATTCAGCCATACTATCAGCCAATTCGGTAAGGTTTAAACCACCGTCTTGCTTCATCTTTTCAGACATCGCATTAAAGGCACTTGAGATAAACTCTTGGTTAAAGATCTCCTTAGCCTTTTCGAAATCTTCAGACCAGCCATTGGCCATAGAATCGAAACTGTCAGCCGGCAGGACTAACTCGCCATCTTTATAGTAACGAGACTCTAATTCAGCAAAGTACGTTTTCATTGATTCTTTTACATTATCAAACGACTCTGGAGAATCTAGGCTGGCAGCGATGTCATCAATAACATCATTCGCCAAGGCTAAGCTGTCATTCGCCATTTGTTTTGCACGAGGCAAATACTCATTCATGCTGTCGCGGTATTTTTCAATCGCCGCTTGTTGAACGGCATCAAGTGCCACCTTTTCACCATGAATATAAAGATCGTTGTTGCCATCGAGAATCGCTGTATCACCGTTTACTTGATGGATTTCGACTTTTTGATCATCAATTCGTAATTCATTCTTCAAATCAACTCGACACTGGGCAGCAAAAGTTGGCAGGCTCACAAAAGAGATTACCGCTGTTAACGATGCGATTAATACATTGTTTTTCGTAAATACACGGTTTTTCGTAAATACATTACTTTTCATAACATCCTCTCATTAATCTGACTAATGACTATACCCTTGGTTTATGCTTCTTTGTCAGAGAAACGTTTATATTTATTGGTCTAATATTCAGTCAATCGATACCACTTCATAGAAAAATCGCTTATCAGCAACCATGAACTCAACCTCATCACCGATTTCTTTACCCATTAGAGCCTGACCAAAAGGTGCGTTCACCGTTACGATAGCAACCTCATGATCATTCCACGCGACAGAAAGTCCTCCGACTCTTGGCCCAATGAAAAAGTGTTTACATTCATCATTTTCGTCAATAACCACAACATAGCTGCTTACTGCAATCTTTTCACTGTCTCGTAAGACGAGATTTCGGTAGCACTGGATATCATCTTCACACTCCTGCACTCGCATCGCTTGACCATGGGCAAGATATGAAGCTTCTAGTGCCAATGTATCGTACTTATGCTCAGGTACTGTCTCTTCATCTGTCGCAGCGTCAATGGCGCGTTGAGTCGCAGATTGTGCGATACGTAATCGGGATTCAAGTTGCTCTATGATTATTTGTAGAAGCTCAGACTTATTCATACTTTTGAAGTGCTTTTCTATAGGAGCTACAGAATAGAATTAGGTACAATCAGGTGCAAGACATTTGATTCATAAAGCAGCGCTATCATCGAGAGGTGACCGCTTTAGCATCAATACGACACTTAATAACTCAGGTAGAACATAAATGATTGAGCAGAAGTTAAAACAAGTATTCGGATTCGACTCACTGCGTAATGGGCAAAAGCAAGTCATTGATAATGTTCTATCTGGACACTCTACTGCCGCGATATTCCCTACAGGCTCAGGCAAGTCGCTTTGCTATCAATTACCAGCACTAGAGCTACCACACTTAACCTTAGTGATATCTCCACTGTTAGCCTTAATGAAAGACCAGCTCAACTTCTTGCACAGCAAAGGCATAAGCGCGGCCGCCATCGAATCAAGCCAAGACAGGCAAACCGCCCAACAAGTGATGCAGTCGGTACGTAACGGAGACACCAAGATCCTGATGATCTCGGTCGAACGCCTGAAGAATGAACGCTTTCGTCAGTTTATTTCCCAAGTACCGATCTCGTTACTCGTGGTCGACGAAGCGCACTGTATTTCAGAATGGGGGCACAACTTCAGACCAGACTACTTGAAGCTGCCTCAATACCAAAAACAGCTCAATATTCCTCAAGTATTGCTGCTCACAGCAACCGCAACAACATCTGTTATCCAAGATATGAAATCTAAGTTTGAGATCGCTGAAGAGCGTGTTGTGGTCACGGGTTTCTATCGTCAAAACCTCGACCTATCGATTCAACCTTGTGAGCAAACTAATAAGCTAGAAACCTTGTGTAATGTCGTTAACCAGGTATCTCAAGCGCCAACCATTGTTTATGTCACTCTTCAGCAAACGGCAGAAATGGTAGCTCAACAGCTTCGTAATGCTGGCATTAACGCCGTAGCTTATCATGCGGGTCTTAAGCCAGAAAATAGAGATACGATTCAACAACAATTCATGAATAACGAAGTGAACTGTATTGTGGCTACGATTGCTTTTGGAATGGGTGTCGACAAATCAAATATTCGACGAGTCATTCACTTCGACCTACCAAAATCGATAGAAAATTACTCGCAAGAGATTGGACGAGCAGGACGAGATGGTCAGCCATCTGAATGTATTTTACTCGCCAACAAGTATGGCCTAAGTACTCTAGAGAACTTTGTCTTTGGCGACACGCCAGACAACATATCCATTCAAGCGGTCTTAAAAGAGATATACGAAAACCAGAACATTGGTGCTTCTGGCACGAACCAATGGGAGATCATGCTCAACCAACTATCGCGAGAGTCCAACATTCGTCAGTTACCGCTAAAAACACTACTGGTGTATCTCGAAATTGAAGGTGTGATTGAGCCTAAATACAGCTACTTTGCCGATTATAAATTTAAGTTCATTCGCCCTAAGCAGCAGATCACGGAGCAGTTTCAAGGAGAACGTCGACACTTCGTAGAAGCAATTTTCCAATGTTCTCCTCAAGCGAGAGTTTGGTGCCAAGTTGATTTCGATGCGTTGTGGACACACTTCCAGGCTGATCGTCAGCGTGTTGTTGCGGCTATCGATTACTTTAATGAACAAGGCTGGATTGAGCTAGAAAGTAAGCAGATCACGGATGTGTATACAATCCACAATACCTCTGAAGATATGATGCAACTGTCGGAACGTCTAACTGAGCTATTTAAGGCGAAAGAAAACAGTGAAATCAACCGTCTTAACCAAATGCTGAGTTTCTTTGAAGGCGATACTTGCCTAAGCTCTCGTCTTGCGAGCTATTTTGCCGATGACAAAGCGCCAACAAACTGTGGTCACTGCTCTGTATGTCGAGGAGAAATTGCAATACTACCAACTGTCGATGTTGAATCGGTTGACGATGAGACTGTGATGACATGGATTCATGAGTTCGTATCTAAGAGTCAACAATTGATTACCGACGAAGCCATTACTCGTTTTCTATGCGGAATCGCCACCCCGCTTTCAACCAAGCTTAAAGCCAATAAAATGGTGGGTTACGGAAAATTAGAACAACAGCCATTCAGTGATACCTTAGCGCGAGTTAAACAGCTTCCTAGGTAAGCCAACTTCCATATTTAGATAAACCGATTAGGCTGTGAAGTCTAGTCGGTATTCAAACACCAGCACTTCTAAACTCAAGCTCTCAACGCCTTCCCCTAAAAGAAACTCAACTGACGCATTTGGTCTTTGGGTTGCAGCATTACGCTTAAACCAAGAAGGCGTATTTCTCGCCCCTGTTGTCTTTTCAGTATTTCACTTAACAGTTCTTTGAAGTGTTCGCGATCTAAAGAGGCGTGGATGTGTTCAATAGTGGTTTGTTGAAAATCAGCAAACTTGAGCTTAATTCCTTGCTTGATAATCGCTTTACTTGGGCTGGCTTTTTCTAAACGAGTTTCAAGTTCAGGAAATAGCTTATCTTCTATCACCTGCCAACACTCAGCATATGTTGATATGTTCTGAGTGAAGGTACGTTCTACGCCTACCGACTTTCTCTCTCGCTCAATGATAACTTCTCGGTCATCAATGCCGTGGCTACGCTTCCAAAGTGATGCACCTTGGCGGCCAAACCTCAGTAGTAAGTCTCGATAGTCAGATTCTTTAATGTCCTTACAAGTAAAGAAACCCGATTGATGCAGCTTCTCAATACTCACCTTACCAACACCGGGAATCTTTTCGAGTGGTAATTCGTCAATAACAGCTTGTACGTCTTGAGGCGGAATAACAAACTGACCATTGGGCTTGTTCAGATCTGAAGCCACTTTCGCCAAGAACTTTATTGGGGCAATGCCAGCAGAAGCCGTCAGGTTGAGTTCATTCCAAATATCACGACGAATCGACTCCGCAATCAATGTTGCTGAACCAAGACACTGCTTCGAATCCGTAACATCAAGAAAGGCTTCATCCAAAGACAGAGGTTCAATGATGGATGTATATCGAGAAAATATCTCACGAATCTTTTTAGAGGTCTCTACATAGACCGGCATCCTTCCTGGAACAACTAGCAAACCAGGGCACAGTTGTAGAGCTTTAGCTGTCGGCATTGCAGAACGAACACCAAACTTTCGCGCTTCGTAATTACACGTACTCAAAACACCGCGCTGTTTTTCATGACCACCCACTGCGAGCGGTCGATTGCGATAAGACGGGTTATCTCGCATTTCTACAGCTGCGTAAAAACAATCCATATCAACATGGATTATTTTTCTCACTTTCTCTTGGTCCGCACTACGCATCTAGAAATAACTCAACCTTACAACTGTATCTATGAACAGTATAATCAATTATTCTCAAATTTAAAATGATATAGAGTCCAGCTCAACAGGTTTCACTTCAATAGCCACCTACAATTCTGATAGTATTGTTAACGAGTATTTAGTCTATAAGTAGGGATCGCTTTTGAGTGAAAAAATACTAGTGGTAGAAGATAGCCGTGCATTCAGAAACTACCTTTACCAACAACTTAAGAACGATGGCTATGACGTAAAGTTAGCCGAATCAGTGGCACAAGCGAAAGCTATCTTAGAGCAAGAGACAGACTTCTTGTGTGCGGTATTAGATTACTGCTTACCCGACGGTCAAGATGGCGAGATCATTGATTTAGTACTTGGCTACCAACAAAAGATCATAGTGCTCACTGGCATGTTCAACAACACACTTCGAGAGCAGGTGCTCGCTAAAGGTGTGCTTGATTACATCCTCAAAGACAGCATGTCATCGGTAAGTTATTTACTTCCTCTCGTCAAAAGAATCTCGAATAATCGACATCACAAAGCTCTGGTCGTAGATGACTCAACTGTGGTTCGTCGGTATATCGTGCAACTTTTAGAACATCAATACATTCAAACGGTCCAGGCCGAAGACGGAGAACAAGCACTAAAGCTTCTCCGAAACGATCCTGATATTACTTTTGTCGTTACTGATCACGATATGCCAAACAAAGATGGTATTTCGATGACCCGCGATATTCGAGTTCACCACGACCGTAATCAACTCGCGATTCTAGGTCTATCTGGCAGTGATGACCGCACCATGACAGCACGCTTCCTCAAAGCTGGCGCGAACGACTTCCTTTATAAGCCCTTTAACCAAGAAGAGTTTTTCTGTCGTATCCATCAGTTGCTAGATATGAAAGAAGCGACCAACGAGCTATTTCGACATGCCAACGAAGATGCCTTAACTGGCCTTTGGAATCGTCGTTACCTATTCAATCAAACATGTAAAGGTTGCGAGCAACGAAGCATCGCGATGATGGATATCGACTTCTTCAAGAAAGTGAACGATACCTACGGCCATGACGGTGGCGATGCAGTGCTGATTGAAGTAGGAAAGATCATCAAAGACCACTTTAAAGATGACGTAGCGGTTCGTTTCGGTGGTGAAGAGTTTTGTATTCAATCATGTGGCCCATTTGAGGCCTTTGTCGAGAAGTTAGAATTAATGAGGGTTGCGATACAAAGCCAAAACGTAATGCATGATTCACAATCGATTAAAGTAACCATGAGTATCGGTGTTACTGACTTGGTTGGCAGTTTGGATGAACAAATCAAAGCCGCAGATGAATTGTTGTATACCGCAAAAGAGCAAGGTAGAAACCAGCTCATATTCGCTCGCAACAACCAACAAATTGAAAAATCGCAACTAAACTGACTAAACCAAAACAAAAGAGCTCAAGACCATTGGCCTTGAGCTCTTTGCATTTTAAGGAGCTCGGTGACACCAGCTCCAGAATCAATATCGCAAATTAAGCAATACGGTCTTTATTCCAAGACGCTTCTTTTTGTTGGCGTTCAGCCAGTTTTTCTTCACGGTATGCTTCGCGCGCTTCACGTTTCTTACGCGCATCACAAGGTTCTGGGCAGTTACATACTTTATCGATACCAACAGCACCTAAGCCACCACAGCTGCCTTTCACAACTTTCTTTTGGACTATATAGCCAATAGACATTGCTGTGATTACGGCAAGAAAAACACCAAATGTAATCAGAAATGTATTCATAATTCTCTCGCTTACCTTATTTACCTAAGTATGGCTTAAATGCTTCAGAAGCAATTTCTTTAAAGCCATCTGCTGTTTTTACCACCATGAATGCTGGGATGTCATGTTGGTTTGCGACTTCCATTCCTTTAACCTCACCTAAGACCATTAAGCCAGTAGATAAGCCGTCTGCAGTCATTGAAGACGGGTTTAAAACTGTCACAGAAACCACTTTATGGTGAAGAGGCTTTCCTGTTTCTGGGTTAATGATGTGAGAGTAACGCACACCATCACGCTCAAAATAGTTACGGTAATCACCAGATGTCGCGATCGCCATATCACCTGGTTCAATAATCTCTTGGATGTTACGCTCTTCAACGCTTGGTTTTTCGATAGCGATACGCCAGCCTACACTTTCGCGATTTAAACCCTTCAAGCGGATTTCCCCGCCCACTTCTACCATATAGTTGTGAATGCCAATTGAATCCAGATAATCTGCAACAACATCAACGCCCCAACCTTTTGCAATAGTTGAAAGATCAACATACAAGTTTGGTAAGTCTTTTTTCAGTTTATTGCCTTCAACGCTAAGATGATGAATACCAACCTTTGCCTTGCGAGCCGCTAATTCTTCATCTGTTGGAACTACTTCAGGGCGAGCTTCAGGGCCAAAACCCCACAGATTAACCAGAGGACCTACAGTAACATCCAACGCGCCTTCAGTAAGACCGTTCAAACGAATTGCTTCTTTCACTACAAGAGCAGTTTGTTCAGAAACTTCGAAAGCGTCAGCACCACGATGTTGATTAAAACGGCTCAGCTCAGAGTCCTCACGGTAAGTCGACATTTGATCGTTCACTTCTTCAAGCAGACGATCGATCTCGGTATGAACTTCATTTGACTCAGGAAACTCATCACCATTGATATACTTAATGTTATAACTGGTGCCCATTGTTGGGCCACTTAAATGCACTTGCTCTCTTGGCTGCTCACAGCCAGCAAGAAAAATCAAAGAAGTTAATGCAACAAGCCAAATTCTCACTTGCTTACTCCTATTTAATGTTGAGGATTTATATAAGGAAAAATAAGAGAATAAATAGGTATTTTTAACACCTTACTCTTTCTTATATAAGCCGTTGTATTGTCAAAAGCTATCTTAGAAAAACAAATGGCTGACTCGTAGGAGTCAGCCATAATATCAATCACTTAAATGGATTAACCACCAAAGTCATCTAGTAGGATGTTTTCATCTTCTACACCAAGATCTTTAAGCATGCCGATAACAGCAGCATTCATCATTGGTGGACCACACATGTAGTACTCACAATCTTCAGGAGCTTCATGATCCTTCAGGTAGTTTTCGTACAATACGTTATGGATGAAACCTGTGTAACCGTCCCAGTTGTCCTCTGGTTGAGGATCAGACAGTGCACAGTGCCACACGAAGTTTTCGTTTGCAGCCGCTAGGCCGTCGAAATCTTCAATGTAGAACATCTCACGCTTAGAACGTGCACCATACCAGTAAGACATCTTACGAGTAGAGTTAAGACGCTTAAGTTGGTCGAAGATGTGTGAACGCATTGGCGCCATACCTGCACCACCACCGATGAATACCATTTCATTGTCTGTGTCTTTAGCAAAGAACTCACCAAATGGACCAGAAATAGTACATTTGTCGCCTTCTTTAAGAGACCAGATGTATGAAGACATCACACCAGGAGCTACATCAGGGTTATTTGGCGGCGGAGTTGCGATACGCACGTTAAGCTTGATGATGCCTTTCTCTTCTGGGTATGAAGCCATAGAGTAAGCACGGATCGAATGCTCTTTAACGATAGACTCGTAACGGAACAAGTTGAACTTATCCCAGTCACCACGGTATTCCTCAGGAATATCGTAATCTGCGTATTTCACGTGATGTGGTTCAGCTTCAATCTGAATATAACCACCCGCGCGGAACGGAACCTCTTCACCTTCAGGGATTGCTAGAGCCAATTCTTTGATGAAAGTAGCTTCATTGTTATTCGAGATAACAGTACATTCCCACTTTTTAACACCAAAGATATCTTCGTCTAGTTCAATCTCCATGTCAGTTTTCATAGCAACTTGACATGCAAGACGTTCGCCTTCGCGAGCTTCACCTTTTGTGATGTGATCAAGTTCAGTAGGTAAGATGTCGCCACCACCAGACTTAACTTTTACACGACACTGACCACAAGAGCCACCGCCACCACAAGCAGAAGATACGAAGATACCAGCGCCAGCTAGGGCACCAAGTAGCTTGCTACCAGGTTGAGTAACGATCGCCTTTTCAGGGTCGCCGTTTACTGAAATAGTGATGTCACCTGATGGTACTAACTTAGACTTAGCGAAAAGAATCACTAGAACTAGAGCCAGTACAATAATGGTAAACATCGCTACGCCAAGAATAATGCTTTGCATTTGTTATTCCTTATTACTGGGTGCTTACCCTACAGTTGAACACCAGAGAAAGACATAAAGCCTAACGCCATCAAACCAACAGTAATGAACGTGATACCAAGGCCACGTAGACCTGGAGGTACGTCAGAGTACTTCATCTTCTCACGGATACCCGCAAGAGCAACGATAGCTAACATCCAACCCACACCAGAACCGAAGCCGTAAACAACAGACTCAGCAAAGTTGTAGTCACGAGTTACCATGAAAGATACACCACCAAAGATTGCACAGTTAACTGTGATCAGTGGAAGGAAGATACCTAGTGCGTTGTACAAAGGTGGGAAGAAACGGTCTAAAACCATCTCTAGGATTTGTACAAGTGCCGCGATAACACCGATGAATGCGATGAAGTTAAGGAAACTTAAATCGACACCTTCAACAAGCGCGTTTTCTTTTAGGATGTGTGTGTAAACAAGGTTGTTTACAGGAACAGCGATTGTAAGTACTACAACTACCGCAACACCAAGACCAAAAGAAGTTTTAACTTTCTTAGATACCGCTAGGAATGTACACATACCTAGGAAGAAAGAAAGCGCCATGTTTTCGATGAAAATCGATTTAACTAGCAGACTAATATAATGTTCCATGACTACCTTACCCCTTCGCTTCTACTTGTTCTGGTTTGAACACACGAATTGCCCAAATCAAGAAACCAATTAGGAAGAACGCAGAAGGTGCTAGAAGCATCAAGCCATTTGGCTGATACCAACCACCGTTGCTCACTAGAGGTAGTACTTCCATACCAAATAGTTTGCCAGAGCCTAGAAGCTCACGGAAGAAACCAACAGTGATAAGAACGAAACCGTAACCAAGACCGTTACCAATACCATCGATTAGAGATGGGATTGGTGCAGACTTCATTGCGAATGCTTCAGCACGACCCATTACAATACAGTTAGTAATGATTAGGCCTACAAATACAGATAGCTGCTTAGAGATATCGTATAGGTATGCTTTAAGCACTTGGTCTACCACGATTACTAATGATGCGATAATTGCCATCTGAACGATGATACGCACACTGTTAGGAATGTGGTTACGGATCAAAGAAACGAAGAAGTTAGACAGAGCAGTAACAAACATTACCGCGATAGTCATAACAAATGCTGTTTCTAGCTTAGTGGTTACCGCAAGAGCAGAACACACACCAAGAACCTGTAGCGCGATAGGGTTGTTATCCAACACTGGCGCTAAGATGCTCTTTTTAATTTCTTTTGCACTAGACATTAGTTCAGACCTCCATCACGAACTTTTGCTAGGAACGGACCAAAGCCCATTTCACCTAACCAGAAGTCAAATGTATGTTGAACGCCAACGCTGGTCAGTGTTGCACCTGAAAGGCCATCAACACCGTGCTCAGAACCTTGAGGAGCACCACCTTTAACTACCTTGATAGCTGGCTTGTGGTTGTCGTCGAATAACTTCTTACCAACGAATTGAGCACGCCAAGTTGGGTTCTCAACTTCACCACCAAGTCCAGGAGTTTCACCTTGCTCGTAGTAAGTGATACCAGAAACTGTGTTGCCATCAGTTTCTACCGCAACGAATGCGTACATCATTGACCATAGACCGTTACCGTGAACAGGGATGATAACTTTAGAAGTTTCAGCGCCATCTTTCACTAGGTAAACCGTACCAATGTTAGCACGACGAATGATCTTAGCGATGTCATCTTCAGCTGAAAGCTTGATTGACTGAGCTGGATCTTTTGCCGCTTTACGTTGGTCGTATGCAGCAGCATCGCCGTCAACGAAATCGCCAGTAGCGAAATCAACTAAACGAGGTTCGATGTTCTCTGCGTACAGTGCTGGAATATCACCTGCAAGTTCAATGCCCGCAACTTCAAGGATCTTAGTTTGCTGATCCAGAACTGCGTTAGCTTGTTGCTTAGGTTTAAGAACAACTGCAGCTGTTGAAACGATGATTGAGCACACTAGGCTCAATGCGATAACAACAAACAGCGTCTTTTTAATGCTATCGTTATTACTTGCCATAGCGCGCTAGTCTCCGCTTAATGTTCTTCTCGATTACAACGTGGTCAAACAGAGGAGCAAATAAGTTTGCGAATAGAATCGCAAGCATCATGCCTTCTGGGTATGCAGGGTTAACTACACGAATCATTACACACATTGCGCCGATTAGGATGCCGTACCACCATTTACCACCGTTGGTAAATGACGCTGATACAGGGTCTGTTGCCATGAAGAACATACCAAATGCGAAGCCACCTAAAACTAGATGCCAGTGCCAAGGCATGCTGAACATTGCATTAGTGTCAGAACCGATCACGTTAAACAATGTTGATACAGCAATCATACCGATCATTACACCAGCAATGATGCGCCATGAAGCAATGCCCATGTATACAATCATTGCAGCACCGATCATAAGTGCAAGCGTTGATACTTCACCGATAGAACCTGGGATGTTACCAATGAACGCATCCATCCAAGTGATCGTCTCACCAGATACTGTATTCATTAGTGCACTACCACCGCCTTGAGCCCATTGGCTAAGCGCAGTTGCACCAGAGAAACCGTCAGCTGCAGTCCAAACTACGTCACCTGAAATCTGTGCAGGATATGCAAAGAACAGGAACGCACGACCAGCAAGCGCAGGGTTCAGGAAGTTACGACCCGTACCACCAAAGATCTCTTTAGCAACAACAACACCGAAGGTAATACCTAATGCTGCTTGCCATAGAGGAAGTGTTGGCGGAACGATAAGCGCAAATAAGATAGAAGTAACAAAGAAACCTTCGTTGACTTCGTGTTTACGTACCATACAGAACAGTACTTCCCAGAAACCACCAACGATAAATACCGTTGCGTAGATAGGTAAGAAGTAAGTCGCACCCAAGAGCATCTTACTGCCCCAACCTGCATCGGCCCCTAAGGAGGCGCCTAACATTTCGGTTAGCCAGTAGTGCCAGTTACCATCAATGATAGAAACCAGCTCTGCACCTGAATACATGTGGTTTAGTGCTGCGATAGCTTGACCACCTGCGTTATACATACCCCAGAACATTGCTGGGAATACCGCAAGCCAAACCATGATCATGATACGTTTTAAGTCAACGCTGTCACGGACATGTGAGCTTTTCTTTGTAACTGTACCTGGTGTGTAGAACAGTGTTGCTGCAGCTTCGTAAAGCGCAAACCACGTTTCGTGTTTACCACCTGGTTCAAAATGATGCTCGATGTCTTCAATAAACTTTTTAAGGCCCATGAAAATTACCCTTCCTTCACAATTATATCTAGGCATTCACGAAGTAACTGACCGTACTCGTACTTACCAGGACATACAAAGGTACACAGTGCTAAATCTTCTTCATCTAGCTCTAGCGCACCAAGTGCTTGTGCACTATCAACGTCGCCAGCGCATAGATCGCGAAGCAGCAAAGTAGGCTCCATATCTAATGGCATTACTTTCTCGTAGTTACCAATTGGAACCATAGAGCGATCACTACCGTTTGTTGTCGTTGTCATGTTGAACAACTGACCTTTAAACACGTGACCAAGGAATGAACGAGTAACAGAGAACTTGTTCTTACCAGGCATTGCCCAACCAAACAGCTCTTTATCACGACCTTCACGAAGAACCGAAACCTGTTGATGGTAACGGCCAAGGTAAGCATGTGGACCTGAAGCGTGAACACCAGATAACACTGAACCTGAGATCAGGCGAACTTCACCTGGCATCAACTCGCTGTCCGTTAACTCTTCAAGGCTAGCACCAATTTGAGTACGAACTAGACGTGGGTTGTTAACTACTGGACCAGCCAGAGAAACAACACGCTCAGAGTAAATCTCACCAGTAAGGAAAAGCTTACCGAATGCGATAACATCTTGGTAGTTAATGCTCCACGCTACGTTTTGTGCATTTACCGGGTATAGGTAATGCATATGCGTGCCTGCAAGACCTGCAGGGTGTGGGCCATCAAAAACATGTTCTTCAACGTTAGACTGAGCTGAACGAGGTAAGCTAGTACCTTTTTTACAAACGTACACTTTACCGTTAGTCAGAGTTGAAAGAAGATCCAAACCAGCAACGAAAGCATCAGACTGCTCGTTAATGATTAATTCTGGCTCAGCTGCCAACGGATTAGTATCCATAGCAGTTACGAAAATAGCCTGAGTTTCAGAATCAATGGCTGGAACCTTGCTGAACGGACGAGTTCGCAAAGCGGTCCATGCGCCAGACTCAACTAACTGAGATTTAACCGTTTCACGGTCAAGACCTGCTAGTTGGCTAGCTTCATAGCTATTGAACGTGATTTGCTCATTGCCTGCTACTTCAATCACTACTGATTGAAGAACACGCTTAGCACCACGGTTCACTTCAATAACTTTACCGCTTGCTGGAGAAGTAAATACAACACCTGGGTTCTTTTTATCTGCAAAAAGAACTTGGCCTTTCTTCACTTCATCACCAACGCGAGCATGCATCGTAGGACGCATACCAACGTACTCTTCGCCAAGCAAGGCGACTTTAGTGATGGACTTACCATCATTAATCACCTGGGATGGAGTTCCTGCGATAGGAAGATCCAAACCCTTATTTATTGTAATCATACGCACTTGCACTACTTTATCGGGAAAAAGATTCTTTTAATTGCGTAAATTCAGGACGTTTTAAACTCGCCCTTAGACACGACATTACAGTGTCCGGTTTTGGTAAATTTGAGATACCAAAATCGCAACATTTTCATAATAAAATCACCACACGAATCATGTGAGATTTATCAGGTGCGATATTCTAGCATTTTTTGACAACTCGATGCCATGACCAATAACTTGAATACAGCCTTTATTTGGTGAGATTTGAAGCATATGGCCTCTCAAATATGTATAAATTTGACGAGCCGCACAGATAAAATGGCTTTTGAATCGTGTTTTAAACAAGAGATTAATACTCTGTCACAAACTAATATTTTACTAGTTATGTTGAAACACTGTTAATAAAAACATTACTCATTGTAGGTATTTGAGCCCGTTCAATTTGACATCAGTTTGGGTGATATAAGAACGAAAAATACATAAGTTTGACGACAAAAAAAGCGCCATGGCGCTTTTCTCTGTATATAGGCCTTCTTACTTTCCGCCACCCATACACATTGGACTGTCTGGCACGCTATCTAGCTGCTTCATCCATTCATCTTTTGTATAAGTGTGAATAGACAGTGCGTGGATATTATTGGCTAACTCTTCTGAAAGTGCCTTATTTACCGCTCGATGACGAGCAATAAGGCGCAAACCTTCAAACACATCACTGACAACAATCACTTTAAAATGACTCTCAGAACCAGCCGGAACATTGTGCATATAGCTCTCATTCACCACGCTTAAATGACTTGGTGAAAACTCATTGTGCAATTTTGTTTCGATAACTTCTTGGATCATTGTGATTCCTTAATAACGTATTGGCATTACTGTGAGGTGATTATAAACCCTAACAGGTCGACTGTCTGAGTATTTCATTGCAGACGGCATCGGTTTGGTTGAGTTTTTTCTATCTTGTTTAGCCTGCATTTGAGACAATATCTCTGTTATTTCTTATTATAAGCACCTCAAGTATGAAAACCGATCTTACCCTTCTCGATAGAACTTTGACCTTACATCGTTTCCCTAAACGTTCAAATGAAACTCTTCAAGCTTGGGATGCGGGCGACGAATACATTATCAACCATGTTGAAGAGATGAATCTTGAACCTGGTAAACACATTTTAATCATGAACGATAGCTTTGGTGCTCTATCTACTTGGTTCTCCAAAGATCATGATATCACGATGATGAGTGATTCTTTTATCTCCCATCGTGGCGCACTGAAAAACTTACAACGTAATCAAAGTAATCGTGTGAGTTTCTTAAACACAATGGATGCGATCCCACACGGGATTGATCTTGTGATTATGCAGTTGCCGAAAACAAACCGTCACCTGATTTGGCAGTTAAGCCAATTACGTCAAGCGTTACCTGAAGGCTGCCAAGTCATTGGGGTAAATAAAGTGAAAGAGATACACACTTCAACGCTTAACATTTTTGAAAAATATCTAGGCGAAACAAAAACATCGCTAGCAAAGAAAAAACATCGCTTAGTCTTATCTTCTCCAAATTGCCAGCCGATTCAAAAAGTCGAACCTTACGTTGAGTGGGATGTAGACGGTGAAGATATCCGTCTGAAAAATTTACCAAATGTTTACTCAGGGGAAGCACTCGATCAAGGCGCTCGTTATATGCTAGAGCACATCCCTCAAGATCCTGAACTACGTCATATCATCGACTTAGGCTGTGGTAATGGCGTATTGAGTGTAAAAGCAGGCCAATTAAACCCACAAGCTCGTATCACTTGTGTGGATGAGAGCTTTATGGCTGTGGAATCAGCACGACAAAATGTAATAGATAACCTAGGTGAAGAAGGCAACTTTCAGTTCATTGCTAACAACTGTTTAGATGGCTTTAAGAAAAACAGCACTTACTTGGTTATGTGTAATCCTCCATTCCACCAGCAACAAGCGATTACTGATCACATTGCATGGCAAATGTTCTGTGATGCAAAGCATGTTCTAAGCAATGGGGGCAAATTAATTGTTATTGGTAACCGTCACCTCGGATACGATGTAAAACTAGCGAGATTATTTGGTGAAGCGAACGTTGAAACGCTTGAATTGAACCAAAAATTTGAGATATTACAAGCAACAAGAGAACCTGCTAACTTTAACAAATAGGCAGTAGACCGCTTTAAAATACCGAGCTTCTTGTGTGAATTTAGAAAGGATAAAGGAATGAAAAAACTGATTTTGGCTGCCTCTATTATGGCTTTAACAGCATGTTCAGCCCCTCAGCAAGAACAGATCAACGTAATGCCAGAAGCTTCATTAAGCTCAAGCAACCTTGTGCAAGGCAAAACATACACGTTAACCAGTAAAGATGTACGTGCTGCTCAGTATGTTGCATTGGTTGATAGTGGACGTTCAAATATCCAACCAATTCACGCAAAGCAAAATATGCGTATTTCTCTGGAAAACGCTTTAGCACAACAGCTAGAGTCACAAGGTTTTCGTGCAAGCGTAAACAGTGAAAACTCTGTGGTTTTAGAAATTCAAGAAGCACTTGTTACCGTCAAGCACACCATTATGGAAAACCAAATGGACGGTAAAGTGACGCTTGAAGTAACTGCTGAAACACCTGAAGGTAAGCTAGTTAAAACATTCAACGGTACAGCGACTCGTACCGGAGCACTAAGCGCATCAAACGACGACATCTCAATGGTGCTTAACGATGTGATCAACTTGGTTCTTACTGAAATCGCGAATGACCCTGAACTACAAAACTACATGAAGGAACGTTTCTAATGAGCCGCATTCTTACTTCTATCGCATTAATGCTGGTGAGCGTGAGCGTTTGGGCTGGTCCTAAAGTGAACGTTGAAACAACATTAGGTGACTTCACTATTGAACTAAACCAAGAACAAGCACCGATTAGTGCTGAGAACTTCCTAAAATACGTTGAAGACGGCAGCTACGAAGGCACTATCTTCCACCGAGTTATTCCGGGCTTTATGGCACAAGGTGGTGGCTTCGATCAGGACATGAATCAACAAGCGACTTATGCTCCAATCAAGAACGAAGGCAGTAACGGTCTAAAGAATGATACAGCAACGATCGCTATGGCTCGCACTAATGCGCCTGATTCTGCGACTCGTCAGTTCTTCATTAACTTTGCTGACAATGATTTCTTAAACGCGAAAGGCGGTAATCCTGGTTACGCTGTATTTGGCAAAGTGACTGAGGGGTTTGATGTCATTCAAAAGATGGCCACCATTCCAACTAAACGAATGGGACGTATGTCAGACATCCCAACCGACCCAATCGTCATCACCAACGTAACCCTTCTTAAGTAACCTCATCAAACGCCCTTATTTCTTAAGGGCGTTTTTCTATACAAGGACGCCCTATGTCATCAGGCACTCCCTCTCTTACTTGGATGCAGACTTTCCGCAGCTACCTAGATAAACGCTTACTTTGGGTGTTTATGTTAGGTTGTTCGAGTGGCTTCCCATGGGTTCTTATTGGCTCCAACATGTCTGGATGGCTTAAAGATGCGGGCTTAACTCGCGCTGCAATCGGCTATTTTGGTAGCGTATTTGCAGTCTACGCCATTAATTTTTTATGGGCTCCCTTGGTTGACCGAGTCAAGTTGCCAATCCTGCACTCCATTCTAGGTCAACGACGCAGCTGGATATTTTTATGTCAAAGCTTTGTATTGATCTGCACATTATTAATTGCAGGAGTGAACCCAGCCAATGATCTGATGTTCACTTCCATGCTTGCGCTTGGAATTGCAATTGCTTCTGCTACTCAAGATATCGCGATTGATGCTTTCCGTATTGATTCATTTCCAAAATCAGAATCATCAAAATTGCCACAAGCTTCTGCTATGGCCGTTGTCGGATGGTGGACAGGTTACTCACTTCCGGGTTATCTGGCATTTATCAATGCCGATTCTATAGGTTGGAACGGTGTATATTACGGTATGGCTGGTGTCGTCGTCGTTCTGATGTTGTTCACGCTGTTTGTTGGTGAGCCGATTACCAAACGTGAAGCACTACAAAAAGAAGCTCTGCAACGTCATAATAAAGTGGTGGGTTCAAAAGTTGTGGCGTGGTTCAGTGTCACAGTATTAGAACCGTTTTATGATTTCTTTAGGCGGAATGGTGTTCAGGTAGCGATTACTCTTCTGCTGTTTGTATTCCTATTTAAGATAGGCGAAGCTTTCTTAGGGCGAATGTCGATCCCCTTCTACAAAGAGATAGGCTTTAGCAACGAACAAATTGGTCACTACTCCAAGCTAATTGGCTGGGGCGCAACAATATTCTTCACCTTGTTAGGCAGTATCTTCAATGTCAGGTTCGGTATTGTGCGCGGGTTGATGATTGGCGGTATAGCAATGGCAGCCAGTAACCTGATGTTTGCATGGATAGCTAAAGCGGGCCCAAGTGAAACTCTGTTCTTGGCAACAATTATTGTCGATAACTTTACAACGGCATTCTCGACAGTAGCATTCGTGTCTTTCTTAACACTATTAACTGGGCAAGCCTTCTCTGCAACCCAGTATGCATTACTCGCATCCTTGGGTAACTTCGGTCGCACCACGCTGGCTTCCTTCAGTGGTGAGTTGGTTGATTTCCTCAATGATTGGTCAACCTTCTTTATACTGACCTCATTAATGGTCATTCCAAGCTTGATCATGCTTTATTCGTTACGCCACTTTTTCACTGATTTATTAGAAAAAGCTAAAACCAACCAAGAATAAGAGCAAAAGAAAAAAGAGGATAGCATTGAGCTGCCCTCTTTTGTTTTCTGATTACTGACATCACAGATCTAGTCTGTTGTATCACTCACTAATAAGTTGAAGCCCATTCCCGCCACATCATCAATCGCCACAACTTGATAAACGACACCATCAGCTAAGGTTGCAGGCGCAGAGTCAATGGCAACAGTAGTTGGGTCTCCTGCTACAGTAATCGTCACGTAGTAAGATCCCGCTGCCACATAAATACCATTCGCGTAATCTTTGAATTTCACGTTACTCAATGCCGGTGTACTTCCTGAAATTCCCACGTTTTCGGTTAAGTAAATGTCAACTAACGCTGCGATTGGGTTAGCCGCTGCATGAGTAATATTCAATACCGCACTAGTGGCAACAGGGCGTCTATTTTCCGGTACAACCAGAGCTTCCAAATTAAGATTCGATACTGTTCCTACTGCATACACACTGTAATCCATACCAGTAAACACAGCTAAACCATCAACATCAATAAATGTGGGAGACGTCGTCGCAGTTTCATAGATGTCAATATCGTAGCTCCCTGCCGCTAGATCTAAGAACCCACGAACTTCTTTAAACATCAAATCATCAAGCGGAGCAAACTGGGTTGAATTCACATACACATCTACATTTGGTGCACCATCCACAAGGTGCCCCACTCTTACTTCTGCGGTTTCTGCCATATCGTAAATCAAAGATGAGCCTTTACCATCCATCACCATAAGTTTCACTGGAGACGCACTGTTTGAATCAGCTCTAGGTACCGCCGCTATAGTCAACTCACTACCGCCAGACAGAGTAATTTCTCCGAATCAAAAGCAATAGCACTACCACTCACTGTTTCTAGTCTCACTCGATACTGCCCAGCAGGGATATTCAGAACGTCTGTGAAATCTTTATACCCTAACGTCCCGAGAGGTGTGCCTAGAGGATAACTCGGACCTGTAACGTATAAGTTCACATCCCCAACACCAGATGCCGCATGAACAACCTGCACATCTAAACTTGAGCTTGTTGCTGTACCACTCGCAGGTCTCGTCACGACTAACGCTTCAACTGGATTATTCGAACCGTCAGCATCACCAACTACCATCACTGTATAATCAGTATCGCTGCTCAATTCAAATTGGTTTTGAGGTAATACAGTTAAAACGACATCGCCAGGGAGTTGAACGTCAACTTGAACGGAAGTCTGCCCAGCTGTCACTGATGTATACCCTGATGCGTTGGCATAATCGACACCCGTCCAACGTGCCTGACTGTTAATCAAAACATTCGCAAGCGGCGCATCTGGTGACGCATGTACCGCTTGAATTTGCGTTGTGGGCTCATCGTCGTCATTACAGCCGACAATAAAAAACGCTGAAATTGCTACTGCTAAAATTGGTGAATATTTCATTAGTCTTCTCTCCAAAACATTTAGAACAGCTCAACGCACAAAAGGAAGTTTCTTAAAAGTCTGTCAACACTCAATCTGTGTATAGCGCAAAGAACTGTCTCGTTATCTCTTTTTAGTGGTAAGCAACAGGGTTTGTAATCCGATTTACTCGTCACCAGAGTTCTTCATTAAATGACTCCAACTTCATTACGGAGTCGGTCAAAAATAGATCAAAGCAAAGAAAACGAGACAGACGATTTAACCCATTTTGGGGAAGAAAAAGCTTAGAAAGGAATACTGTTGATTTTGATATGCATGTCACTCTATTCAGTAGAATCGTTTGCTTAGGATGGTATTTCGCCAATTTATCCACAAAATAATCAAATTTCACAAAACCAATAGAATTAGTGGTGCATCAAGATGCATTGCAATCTTAAAGTTCCGTCATTTAGATCATTAGTGTGATCAGCCTCACCATAATAATTATAGTTTTCACTCCGTCTCACTTTTATTTGAGAACAAAATCGCTATTATGCTCGGCATTCGGACATATAAACACGCACGGATTAGCGGGTTACTTATTTCAAACATAGAGAGTTCCATTATGCGTAAATCACTTTTAACTCTTGGCCTACTTGCAGCAGCATCTGCTCCAGTAATGGCGGCTGATTATTCTGACGGCGACATCCACAAAAATGATTACAAGTGGATGCAGTTCAACATTATGGGTGCAATCAACGAGAAAGGTCCTTACGAATCTACTCATGATTATCTAGAAATGGAATTTGGCGGTCGCTCAGGAATCTTCGATCTGTACGGCTATGTTGATGTATTTAACCTAACATCAGACTCAAGCAGCGATAAAGCAGACAAAGACGGCAAAATCTTCATGAAGTTTGCTCCTCGTATGTCTCTTGATGGCCTAACTGGTAAAGATTTGTCTTTTGGTCCAGTTGAAGAGTTATACCTTTCAACTCTTTTCGAGTGGGATGGTAACAATGGTGGTGTTAACACTCAGAAAGTTGGTCTTGGTTCTGACGTAATGGTTCCATGGTTCGGTAAAGTTGGCCTAAACCTATACGGTACATACGATTCAAACCAAAAAGATTGGAACGGCTTCCAAGTTTCAACTAACTGGTTCAAACCATTCTACTTCTTCGAGAACGGTTCATTCATCTCTTACCAAGGTTACATCGATTACCAATTCGGTATGAAAGATGAATACGCTCAAGTAAGCAACGGCGGCGCAATGTTTAATGGTATCTACTGGCACTCAGATCGCTTTGCAGTTGGTTACGGCTTGAAACTATATAGCGATGTATACGGTTTTGAAGACGGCGCTGACCTTCCATGGGATGCAAGTTCACAAGCTGAATCTTCTGGCGTAGGTCACTACGTAGCGGTAACTTACAAGTTCTAATCGAACTTCTAAGAAAGTTTCCTAAATGGCACCCTCGGGTGCCATTTTTTATTGCTTTCATTTAATGCCTCGCTATCCTTGCAGCACCACTTTCTTATCTCGGTATTGCTGTGAACATTACTATTGTTGGGCCTGGGGCTATTGGCTCTTTGTGGGCGATAAAACTACTTCAAGCGGGTCATAATGTCTCTTTGTGGGGCCGCTCTGCTAACAACTCAATGGAACTATCATTGGATGAGCAAGCTTCTCTTTCCTTCAGTAATCACAATGTCGAAAAGCTATCTGAAAGTGATCTAGTCATCTTCACGGTCAAAGCTTGGCAAGTAGAAGAAGCAACCACTCCGCTACTTCAACACCTCGATCCCGACACCATTCTCATGTTCCTGCACAACGGAATGGGTGCGGTCGATCAGATAGCAACTCAAATTGATGCTCACCCAGTAGTATTGGCGACTACCACCCAAGCTGCATTCAAACCCGACCGCAATAATGTATCTCACACAGGAATCGGCCAAACACAATTGGGGACTTTTAACCTCAAGGGTCAACAGTGCACTTTTTTAGTCGATGTGTTGGAACATGCCTTACCAACTGTAAGTTGGAACCCAGAGATAAAAACAGCGCTATGGACTAAGCTCGCCATCAATTGTGCCATCAACCCATTGACTGGGCTGGAACAAATCACAAACGGAGAGCTTGTTGACCAAAGATTTAGCGAAGTTTTGAGTTCTATAATTAGAGAAATCACACAAGTGATGCTGGCAGAAGGCATTACTTGTTCATTCGACGAATTAGAGACAAGCGTCAACAAGGTTATTCAAGCGACAGCAAAGAACAACTCTTCAATGAAGCAAGATATGTTTTACCAACGAAAGACAGAGATCGACTTCATTACCGGACACCTAATAAAGACGGCACTTAAGCATCAGATAGATGTTCCTGTTAACCAAAAGCTCTTCGATCAGGTTAAAGAACGAGAAAATAGTTGGAATCAGCAAGATTAGTCAGCAACCGTTCACAAGTCGCGATAAAATAACGATACCGCTCAGCATAACGCTAGCACCAATTTCCAAGATTTTAGGTAAAAATAGATGCTTGATATCAATCACATCCGAGAGCAGTTTCCTGCGCTATCACAAACCATCAACCAACAACCGTTGATTTACTTAGACAGCGCGGCAACGACACAAAAACCTCAGGTGGTTATTGATGCCATTAGCCAGTATTACTCCAAGCAAAATGCCAATGTTCATCGTGGTAGCCACAGCTTAACAGCGAACGCGACCAGTCAGTTTGAAGCAGCAAGAGATAAGGTCGCTCAGTTTATTGGCGCGACATCGTCAAAAGAGATCATCTGGACTCGCGGTGCCACCGAAGCGCTCAACCTAATTGCTCAAACCTACGCAAGAAGCACGCTTCAGCCCGGCGATGAGATCTTGGTTAGCGAAATGGAGCATCACGCCAACATTGTACCTTGGCAAATTGTGGCAGAACAAACCGGCGCTAGAGTCGTTAAAGTACCGATGACATCAGATTGTGAATTTGATCTACAAGCTTTTGATCATCTGCTTAATGATAAGACCAAAATTGTTGCATTAGCTCAGATAACCAACGTTACCGGTTCTCGTCAGCCGATTAAAGCTGTCATAGAAAAAGCCCACATGAAGAATGCGATTGTTGTGGTCGATGGCGCACAAGGCATCGTTCATGAGCCAGTTGATGTTTCTTCTTTAGATGCGGATTTCTATGTTTTCTCAGGGCACAAGCTCTATGCCCCTGCAGGTATCGGTGTCCTTTATGGCAAACTTGAATTGCTCGAAGTAATGCCACCTTGGCATGGTGGTGGCAAAATGGTCGAGCGCGTCTCTTTCTCTGGCACCACATTTTCTGAACTGCCTGGTAAATTTGAAGCTGGCACGCCAAACGTGGCGGGAGCCATCGCATTAAGTACAGCGATAGAATGGTTACATAAGTTTGAGCAGCACGATGTGGAAACTCACATCCACCAGCTACAACAGAAAACCTACCAAGCACTCAACCAATTGGATGATATCCAGGTTCTTGGCTACAAACCCAATTCAAGTGTGATTACTTTTGTGATGGACGGTGTTCACCATCAAGATATTGCGACACTGTTGGATCAACAAGGTATTGCGGTTCGAGCAGGACATCATTGTGCTCACCCATTGATGGATGCGCTTAATGTAAAAGGAACGGTTCGAGTTTCATTTGGTATTTACAACAACATGGATGATGTTGAAAAGCTCGTTGCGGCGATAGAAAAAGCCGTTGATATGCTATAAATAGTAAAGAATAACGAGTAGCGAAATTATTTAGGGTTGGCGTTTAGCGCCAACCCTTTTTGTTTCTGTATATCTAAGAGATGCTAAGCACTTAGCTCTTGGATTTGAGCAACAATCGCTTTTAATCCATTACCGCGAGATGGGCTTAGATGAGTAATTAGACCGATGTTTTCAAAGTAACTATCAATATCGAACGATTGTATCTGTGCTGATGTTTTTCCATCAAAAGCAGACATCACTAATGCGATAAGGCCGCGAACGATACGAGCATCAGAATCAGCACAAAAGTACCAAACACCGTCGATGTTCTGAGAAACTAGCCAGACTTGGCTTTCACAACCAGAAACAACAACCTGCTCATTTTTCAGCTCGTCAGGCATGGTTGGCAGTTTCTTGCCCCATTGAATCACTTGACGATAACGGTCTTCCCAACCGCTGAAAGTCTGCATCTTTGCGACAATATCATCACTGGTAATTTCTTGGCCGAATGGAGAACTTGGAAATGACGTCATTTTTATATCCAGTAAATTCTTAGTAAGCTCAAAGTAACGAGTTACTTAGTATGCTTTTGAACGATCTTTTCTACGATACGTGAAACCGCCACAAAACCAAACGTAGCCGTTACCACCGTTGCTGCGCCAAAACCTGTCGCACAATCCATTCGTTTTGGCCCTTCTGCGGTCGCTTTCGCAGCACATACACTGCCGTCAGCTTGAGGGTATTTAAGTTGCTCAGTCGAGAACACACAATCGATGCCAAACTTACGTGCTGGGTTCTTAGGGAAATTGTGATGACGACGTAATGTGTCTTTCAACTTCTTCGCTAACGGGTCTTGAATCGTCTTAGTCAGATCAGCCACTTTGATTTGAGTTGGGTCGACTTGGCCACCCGCACCACCCGTGGTGATCACTTTGATTTTGTTACTACGACAATACGCCAACAGCGAAGCTTTAGCTTTCATGCTATCAATCGCATCGAGAACAAAATCGAACTCTTTCGACAAATACTCAGCCTGATTGTCAGGACCAATAAAGTCATCAATCAGGTTCACTTTACACTCAGGGTTAATCAACTTAACGCGCTCAGCCATCACTTCGATTTTGCTCTTGCCAACCGTACCCGACATAGCGTGGATCTGACGGTTAATGTTAGTCACGCACACGTCATCCATATCGATCAACGTTAGCTCACCTAAACCAGTACGTGCAAGCGCTTCAACCGCCCATGAACCGACGCCACCAATACCGATCACACACACATGTGCCGCTCTAAGTATGTCGACTTCACTATTGCCATACAGACGGCGAGTGCCACCAAATCGTTGGTCATAGTTTTCTGAAGCTGGTGTGGTCAATTCACGCATTATTGCCGCCAATTTATTTCTGAGAAAAAGAAAAGAGTGCGTTTTATACGCACTCTTGAATTAAAAGTCTAGGGGATTAGCGATTCGCTTTCAATGCCCTATTTTATCGTCGTTTACTCAACCTTCTCAGGAGGCAAAGCCCAAGGCGCTTCGGTTGCAGAGCCATCTAGGCCAAGTTTCCATACACGACCAAAGTGCTTATAGTGACCCGCTTCAGTACCCGCTCTTGGCCCCATACCATGGTAGAGATCTAAATGGTTCTGCTTAACTGCGCCGCCCGTATCCAAAACCAGTAACAATCTTAGTTGGTGCGCGCCGCTCCACGTGCCATCGGCATTCAACAATGGAACCTCAGCCAAAATAGGTGTACCCATAGGTAATATCGAACGATCTCCAGCAACGGCAGCCATTGGTAACAATGGAATACCAGCACTTCCCATTACCGACAAATCTGCTCTAGAACTAAAGAATACAAAAGAAGGGTTTTGTTCAAGTAGCTCTTTTACCACTTCAGGCTCATTCGCCAATACCCACTCTTTGATTGCTTTCAGTGACATTTTTTCACGAGGAACCAAGCCTCTATCGATCAATACACGACCAATACTCACATAAGCTTTGTTGTTCTTTCCTGCATAAGCAAAGTACTTGAGCGTGTCGTCGTCACCAAAATGCACAAAGCCACTACCTTGCACTTCCATCATAAACGGGTCGATACGGTTTGCTGCATAGCCAAGTTCAAGGCCTTGCCCATCCAACGCACCATTGTAGATTTCTTCGCGAGTGGGACACTCTTTACCGCAATCAGGGAGCCCATAGACAGGAAATTGATATTCTTCGTTCGCTTCATGGCGTAATTCTATGACTGGAGAAAAGTAACCAGTAAACAAAACATTACCTTGCTTATCGCCACCACCAAGTTGAGCGGTTTGAACACCGAAATTAGCTAATTCGCTAGGATCGCCACTCAGCATCGCCCACTCATTGAGTTGCTGATACAACGGTTCATAGATCTTAGCCATTGAAGGAGATTTAGAAACCACCATCTCAGCTTGTTCTGCAAATGCGGTGTAGTCTCTTGGTTTGTTGGATTCAACCTGATCGACCTTATTTAAGGTACGAGGAAATTCATCATCAAGGTGTTGTTGAGCACGATCGGTGGGTTGAGCACAGCCAAATAGTAAAGAGGCAGCAACAAGGGGAAGCCATTTTTTAATCACAAGAGTCATCCTAAAAATTCTATGCATCGAGGATGACAAAAACGGTCAGATAACACAATCTTAGATTGTAAGAGTTTACAGTAAGATAACCTATCGAACTGAATTAACCATATGTCCCTTAAGACGGAAGACAGGATTATAGTGAGCGTCTGAATCGAGCACCATCTCTGTGTTGTCAGAGTTAGTGATACGAAAACGATAGGCTCTATCTCCCGTCTTATATTCGAAGTAGTTCCCATCGAAATCAAAACTAGTCGACACAACAGATCCTCGCACTGACACACCATTGGCATTGAGCACAAATTCGTCCGTTACATAATGTGCAACGTCCTGCTCTACCCAAGTGCCATACAACAAGTGGTCAGGCGTTGCTGCATCTTGTACTCGTGAAAGCACATCGCTGAATAAAGAAACCACAGCAAATGAACCCACTAGGGCCAATACCATCAAGCAACGTTCGATGATCTTACGCTTCAATTTAGACTGATTGCGTTGTTCTGCTTCGCTGTAAAGGTTTTCCGTTATCTCATCGATCTTGTTCTTTCTTGCTGGCGCTTGCTGCATTCGGTTACTACTCATAAAGATGCTGTATATATTCTACACTGAGACCGTTTGTATAATGAAGTCTCGATGAGAATAGTTTGCGCTTTATTCCAAAAACATGTTGTTTAAATTTGAATTTAAATGCTAAATTATCGAATAAATAAACAAAATGGACTTGTTCTGTGAAATTAAGAAGTACAGCGCTAGTAAAAGGCTTCAGACAATCAACACCTTACGTAAATGCTCACCGTGGCAAAACCATGGTCATTATGCTAGGAGGCGAAGCTGTTGCTGACAAAAATTTCGGCAACATTATTAGTGATATAGCCCTACTCCACAGCCTAGGAGTCAAGATTGTTCTCGTTCACGGGGCAAGACCACAGATAAATCAGCTGCTAGCAAAGCAAGATTGCCATACGCCTTACCATAAGAACATTAGAGTCACTGACGAATATTCTTTAGGGGTAGCGATGCAAGCCGCAGGTCAATTACAGCTGGCTATTACAGCTCGTCTTTCGATGAGCCTTAATAACACCCCAATGGCAGGCACTCAACTGAATGTGATGAGTGGTAACTTCATTACGGCTCAGCCGCTAGGCGTAGATGACGGTACGGATTATTGCCACAGCGGACGTATTCGTCGAATCGATATCGAAGGGATTAATCGCACACTTGATCAAGGCTCTATTGTCCTGTTAGGTCCAATTGCTAGCTCCGTGACAGGAGAAAGTTTTAACCTGCTTTCTGAAGAAGTCGCAACACAAGTCGCGATTCGCTTAAAGGCAGACAAGCTGATTGGATTTTGCTCCGAACAAGGGGTAACCGACGAAAGCGGTAATGTACTCGCCGAACTGTTCCCTAAAGACGCTAAACAAATCCTAGAACGCTTAACGGAGTCTCAGAATCCGACCGAAGATATGAGCACGGGAACACTACGCTTCCTAAAAGGTGCTATCTCCGCTTGTCGAGCCGGTGTTCCACGTTGCCACTTAATCAGTTACAAGGTCGATGGCGCGTTAATCCAAGAGCTGTTCTCTTTTGACGGTATTGGTACCCAAGTCGTGATGGCAAGTGCTGAGCAAGTAAGACAAGCTCAGATTGATGATATTGGTGGCATATTTGATCTCATTCGGCCCCTGGAAGAACAGGGTATCTTAGTTCGTCGCTCAAGAGAGCAGTTAGAACAGGAGATCCATCGCTTTACCATTATTGAAAAAGACGGGCTTATTATTGGGTGCGCTGCGCTTTATGCGTATCCAGAAGATCACATGGCAGAGATGGCGTGCGTCGCTATCCACTCTGATTATCGAGATGGGAACCGTGGTCAATTGCTACTGGATTACATGCGTCACCAATCCAAGTCTCGAGATATCGACCAGATATTTGTTCTTACCACGCACAGCCTTCATTGGTTCCGCGAACAAGGGTTTTACGAGATTGGGGTTGATGAATTACCGATGGAAAAGCAGGGGCTTTATAACTATCAACGAAATTCAAAAATCTTAGCATTGAACGTATAATTAAAAATTTAGATCGAAATCTCACTTTGTTCCAAAAATAATTGCAAATGTAATCGTTTACTATATGAGTTTTATCAAGTATGCACTTTAACTCACACCAATAATTGTATAGAATTTGCACGTTTTATGGATATAAACAAACGTTTTTATTGGAATACCCCCAATGTTTGAACCTGTAACATTGAGGAGGTCACTGCACGGATTGCTATCCCCGTTAACGTTTAGCACGACATCAATATGTTGAGCGTTAATATAAACAGCAAAAAGAGCAACATTGATATGAGAACCATTGTTTGTAATTCGCTGCAAAGTTTTTGGGATATGGCTGATAACCAATTCTTAGAAGGTTTAGACGTACACTGCGTTTTCCCTGTGAGCGAGAATCTAAAAGAGTTTATCTTGAACTGCCAAGCCAAATACAAGATAAACCATATATCATTTACTCGAGCGTTTTTAGGAACAGATTCTTAATAACGCTCAAAGCGACCAGGGATGGTTGCTTTATGTACTACCTTTTAGCCATTTAGCCATTTAGCTGCGTTACCCCTCACTAGAACCCACTAACAGTTAAAGTGAACAACTCATTAGCCGGTTAAACGACTTCCTAAACCGCTAACTCGCTCTGTTTTCACTTTAATACCACGTTTTAGTACATTGGTATCACTGAACATCATCAATCGTTTCTTTGCACGCGTAATACCGGTATAGATAAGCTCTCGCGTTAGAATCGGGCTAAAATCTGGCGGCAGGATCATTAAGGTCAAATCAAATTCGCTACCCTGAGATTTGTGAATCGTCATCGCATAAGCCGTTTCATGATCGGGAACTCGGCTTGGAAGCACCGCTTTCACGCTGCCATCCGGCAATTCAAAATACACCTTCAATCTAGGCGCAGAACTCGCAGCTATTGAATGGGAAATATCATAAGAAGCACTACTGGAATCGGCCTCAAGCATGCAGATACCAATATCACCATTATATAAACCTAAACCATGGTCATTACGCGTTACCATTACTGGTCGCCCGTGATACCACAATTCGTCATTGTGCGGATTCACCAAACGTCTTGCTGCTAGCGCCCTTTCGATCCTGTTATTCAAACCTTTAACACCAAAATCGCCTTCACGAACGGAGCACAGCAATCGACATTTGCTGAACAAATCGAGAACCGATTTAGCTCGCGCTTCTTGAGTCTCTAGCTCGTTTAAAGGAACATTCATTCTATTGAGATACTCACCATACTCATTAACTAAGGTACGCAGCATCAAGTTATAGCTATCACTCGACAGCGGGTGATTTTCAATGTCTCCAAATCCTTTAGCAAACACTTGATCGACCTGATTAGCAGAGCCGTTATTGATTGCTTTTGCCAACTGCCCGATACCTGAACGAGCATCGAAACGATAACTCTTCTGCAGCATACACAAGCTATCTGCAATCGCAGGAGGGTTAACCGATCCAGCTTTGACCTGCCCTGTATTAGCTATCGCGTCAAAGCCTGTCATCTCCGCAATCAAATTACCTTGCGCTGTGCTGTAGCCTGTTGAATTAAACGAGCAGATATCACCTAACACCGCGCCCGCTTCAACTGAAGCGAGTTGGTCTTTATCCCCCAACAAGATAAGCCTTGCGTGTTCAGGGAGTGCATCCACCAGCTTATACATCATGGATAAGTCGACCATCGAAGCTTCATCCACCACCAAGATATCAAGGTGAAGTGGATTACGTCGGTTGTGTCTAAATTCCGCTCGATTAGGGATCGCGCCGAGTAATCTGTGTAAAGTACTCGATTCCGTTGGTATGTTGGCTTTTACTTCAGGCGCTAAAGGCAGCTGCTCAATCGCTTTGCCAATCGACTCTGTTAAACGTGCCGCCGCCTTACCTGTCGGTGCCACTAGCTTGATCGTCGGTGTTTTACCTTGGCTTAACGATTGCTCGACCATAGCCGACAGTAATTTGGTTACCGTGGTCGTTTTACCAGTACCCGGCCCACCAGAAATCACAGCAAAACGACGACTTAACGCCACTGCTGCTGCGACCTTTTGCCAGTTCAAACAGACGGATAACGGCACTAGGCTATCCAACACCTCTAGATCCATTACTTGCTTGGCTTGAACAATCACTTGGTCGATCGCGCCCCAATCTAGAGCCTGTTCATCAACGATATCGAGATGGTCACACACCAACTGTTGGCGTAACACCTGAGAGGTTTGTTGACTCGAACCAGCCTTGGCTAATGCGTTAAACAAAAAGTGATAACTGCGTGCGAATAACTGATTCAGCGTTTCAGTCAGCGCCTTCTTCTGTTCAATATTGAACTCTACTGGCTTACTTAAACGGTTTAACGTTTCAGCCAACACAACTTCGTAGTTCCAATAGCGCTGTAAATAAACTCGCTGTCCATCAAACATCAGCGGCTTAACGCAATCATTAGTTGTGCCAACTAGGTTTGACGATTGAAGTACCGCCACCCAATCAATACCTAATAACTTTTGATTCAGTTGCAGTGCCGTTTCACCGTACAACCCAAGTAACTGAGCAAGATCCGCCGTTTGTTCAGGGCCTACCGTATACTGCTGTATAAGCTGAGTACAGATATGCCCCTTGCCTAATTCATGGCTCACCACCCCTGCGAGAAAACCGACTTCTTGAGAGTGAGCCGCGGCTTGCTGAGCAATAAAACGGGCAAATTGATAATCCAACTGACGAATTGAGCCCTTATCAGCGAGGAACTTTAATACATCCATGAGTTGCTCAGGGATAAGTGAAACTGGCTTAACTGAGTTCGCTGTCTCTATGCTGGTATTAGTGGTCGTTGTCATTATAAAAGCCCCATCTGTCCAGTTTCATCGTCATTCAATTGTGCTAAACGTCTGTCTATCACTTTACCGTCAATCAATTGATCCATTTCATCGAGCAAAGCCAAGGTTGGTTTAGCCGAGAAAATACCTTGTTGAGATTGTCCGTCCATTCCTCTTAAGAACAAGTAATAAACCCCACCGAAATGTTGCTCATAACTGTAGTCAGCAACGCGGCTGCGTAAAAAGCGATGCAATGCCAACGCATAGATTTGATATTGCAGATCATAGCGATGGTCGGCCATCGCCGATTTCAATGCCTCACCATGATAGACGGCAACATCATCACCTAGATGGTTCGATTTCCAGTCGAGTACATAGTATTTACCTTGATGCTCAAACACTAAATCGATGAAGCCTTTCAGCATGCCTTGCACGGTTTGGAAACCTAGGTCGCCCGCCTTGGCCGACAAGGGATCATGATACTGAATGGTTTGATTCAGCTCAGATGCGGCCAACACTTCTATCGGCAACAAGAACTCCATCTCGACCAATCGTTGCGTTGAGTCTTTCTTGCTTAGCTTTAAGTCCTTACCATCTAACGCGGTGTTCAGCACCGTATCGACAAGTTGTTGAAGTACAGGTAACCACTCTATTTCGTATTGCTCTGATTCTAATAAGTGAGTGATTACTTGCGTGTTATATTCGCTGGTTGCTGGCTCGGTAAATTCAACATCCTCAAACAAGGTATGTAAGAAGGTACCTGGGCGAGCACCGCGAGGGAACGAAAATATAGAACGTTCCGGTTCAATCAATTCCGACTCGTCTTGTTCATCCGCTGAGTCGATATCGAAACCAGACACCTCAATGGTCGCATCATGGCTCGCGCCGTGACTGCCCTGTTTGACTAAGCCCGAATAACTGGTGATTCGCCAAGCTCGGTCAATTGAAGCCTTGAGTTCGTTGGCCTGTAACTCGTCACTCACTTGCTCTGTTTGTACAAACACTTGCTCGTGAGCTGTCGGAGTTTCAGACAGTAATACGCTTGAATTCTTACCCTCAATCGCTGACAAAGCTTGATGCAACTCAGCAATGCCTTGCTCTTGTCCGTTTTGAATCAAGTAGCCCATAGCACTTAAGTGAACACCGGTCGGCTCTTTGGTTGAGCGCCCTTTACGTAAAGGAGCCATACCAATAAAACAGCCATAAACCGCACGAGTAAGCGCCACGTAAATCAAACGTAGATCTTCTGCCAATCGCTCTTTATCCGCTTGTGCTAAAGCACTATCACTGCCCGTAATATCAAGTACCGTGGTATCTGAGTCATGGTCGTAGAATTTACCTTCACTCGCTTCTCGGTAGCTCGCCACGAACGGCAAAAATACGAGGTCATATTCCAAGCCTTTCGACTTATGAATAGTAACAATTTGAACTAAGTTTCTTTCTGATTCAAGGCGTTGAATGTCGTCTTCACTGCCACCTAAACCATTTTGAGCATCGGAAATCGCTTCTGCTAACCAGCGCAGCAAGCCATAATCACTGTCGAGTTCCTGCCTTGCTTGCTGTAGCAATTCGCCAATGTGCATTAAATCAGTGAGTGAGCGCTCACCATTTTCTTCTTCCAGTAAACGTTCCGCGAGATGTCGTTTACTGATCACACTGCGAAGCATTGGTAACACACCACGTTGCAGCCACAACTTACGATATTCTCGAAATTCGTTAACGACGTTTTCCCAAACCACTTCATCGTTGTTGAGTTCATCCAATGAGGCGGCATCCAGAGCAAACAACTCCGACGCTAAACTGGCGCGTAATGCACGGTCATTTTCAGGTGTCAGCACCGCCTGTAGTAAACGCTGAATATCTTGTGCGACCAAGCTGGTGAAAACGCTATCTCGGTTAGACAAATACACGCTTGCAATGCCTTGTTCAGACAACGCGTTCTTAATCAGGCGACCTTCACTACCAGTACGAACCAAGACTGCAATATCACCTGCATTCACAGCATGTTGTTTTTTGCCGTTATCAAAATAGGCTTGTTGATTTTGAGAAGCGGTCAGAATGGTTTGAATTTGACTCGCCGTCGCCTCAGCCATGGCTTTGTGATATTCGCCTTTCGATAATGGCTTATCTTCCGCTTCTTGTAGCCAAAAGGTCAATGCATGCTGAGTTTCACCATTCATCACCCACTGGCGTTTGTCAGCCGACGGGCTGGCTGCGACAGGTAAGAATGGAATATCTTGATCATAGATAAACGGGCTATCCGAATTCATAAACACTTGGTTTACCGCACTGACCATGTCAGCACTCGAACGCCAGTTAGTCCCCAGCGTGTAGTGAGCACTAACTTGGTTTCTCGCCTTAATGTAGGTAAAGATATCCGCACCACGGAAGCCGTAAATTGCCTGCTTCGGATCACCGATCATAAACAAACCGCATTGCGGGTTATCTAAATAGATTCGGCTAAAAATACTGTATTGCAACGGATCGGTATCTTGGAATTCATCAATCATCGCTACTGGGTATAAGGTGCGAATTCTCTCCACCAGCAGTGATTGCTCATCTACATCGATTGACGCGGATAACTGAGTCAGCAAATCATCAAACGATAACCACTGCTTCTGCTGTTTAGCCTTAGCCAACATAGTTCGACAATGAATAATCGCATGTGCCAGCAAAGGAGCTTTTAGATCTGCTGGAGAATTTAAGAAGTCTTCAATCGCTTCGAAAACTGCGTGTTGAGGTGCAGTGCCTTTTGGTGTTTTTTCAATTAACGTTGCTTGTGAGAACTTCTCTAGTTTATCTGGAAACTGGTAATCATGAGTGTCGCTTTGCGCCCATGCTGTGACGGCTTCTAACCAAGTCGGCAAAGACTTCTTAGTGTAGCTGCGCTTATTCACATCCGATCCAGAAATCAAAGCCAAAAAGTCCGCTTCGGATTCACACCACAACGCCTTAAGTTGCTTCACTTTATCTAAGTTTTGATTGTGCAGAGTTTGCAGGTCTCCCGACATCGCATCTACCGTCAATTTCAGCGGAGAGCCCGTCAGATAGCGATTTACATCGGCAAGTAACGAAGCGGGAGAACCCCAAATATTTCGCACCTCACCTGCAAGTTGAATGGGTAACGGATAAAACTGTTTACGCCAATAGTCGGCAACCACTTGTGCTTTCAGATGGCTTTCATCGGTCACAAATTCATTATCAAAGCGGCTTCCAGACTCGAAGGCATTCTGAGTCAACATTCTCTGACAGAAACCGTGAATGGTGTATACCGCCGCTTCATCCATTTGCCTTTCAGCATTGAGCAGAGTTTTCGCCGCACCAGCATGATCATCGATGGCTTGTAAGAGAGGAGCAATCACTGGGTCGTCACTTTGACCACGAGCAAACGCAATACGTGCATCATGGATTCGCGCACGAATACGATCGCGTAGCTCTGCGGTTGCCGCTTCAGTAAAAGTCACAACCAGAATTTGGTCTACGGTCAGCGGCTCATGGTGTCGAGTAGCTTCCGTCAGATCGCCTTGCGGCGCAGCAGTACCGTGCCCGAGCAGTAAACGTAAATACAAGCCAGCAATAGTAAATGTTTTACCCGTACCCGCTGATGCTTCAATTAAACGCGCGCCATGAAGTGGAAACGTCATGGTATCAAGTGTTTGTGGAACGATTACCTGAGCACTGCTTGTAGTCGTCATGCCTTACTGCCTTCTGATAAATGTGTTGTTACAAATGTGACCTAGCGTAGAAAATGTCATTCAATTTACGTCCTACGCCAATTTGTTAATAGTTAGTGCGATCTCTCTCACGGATCAATTCAGATCGCCTCGCTACTATGCGCCCACGAGTTCAGGAGCGCCTACGAGTTTTATACTCATGCGTTACTTTGAACCACTGAATAATGGTCCCTCTGACCTGTGGCCGTACAGCGAACGCCCTACACTAATAATGATTTACTGGCGGCCACTTTATTTCCTGTACCTTGATTCCTCATAAACGACTTCCTCTCGTCATTTTATAAGCCCTGCACACCAAGTTTACATCTAACTCTTTATTTCCCATGCTTTTATTCAAACGCATCTCTTTGATAAGCATATTGTTGGTGATCTTGCTGATCACTGCCGATTATTCCTGATCTTCAAGATCGGCAGCGGCGAGTCTTGCGGCCTGCAGCACAAGCGTTGAATACATTCGCGACTCAGCAGCCAGAGCATCATCCCACTTAGACCAAATACGTGAGATGTAAGTATCTCGACCCTCGCCAGTAAAGGCGAAGCTGTCATTAAAGGTATCAGCCATTTTCTTTAGGGACTTTTCTTCGTCATCAACCCATTTACCGCGGCTAAAGCCCGCTTCAACACCAGCTAACGCGGTTTTCGGGAAGTAAGGCAGTGGTGCTGTCATGCCTTGATAAAACAGTCGTACTAACTCAGCCAGCAAACTCTTCGCCTGAAGCGCATCGCCAATAGGTTGTAGCGTTTGGTGAACCACGCCTTCTTTTCTGTCGTAGCCAATAATATGGGTCGTTTTTCCATGTCCCATCACTGCACAACATAGATGATCAATCCACGCTGCCAAATAATCTTGAGAGCGTATTTTACCGCTACGGAAACGAACTAGACCCGATTGATAGTTTTTAGTTAACCAACCCATCAAACGAACAGGTTTGCCTTCGCCTAACACATCAAATTCGATATTCACTTCGAGATCTTGCTGCGGTGATCCGCTCACAAATCGAATTTCTTTGGCTAAGTCTTCCGCTTGAACACGGTTGGTTTCAAATTCGATATCACCAAAGGCGCCGACCGGTAATCGACCCTGTGCTTTTTGCTCAGAGACAAACAGGCGCACCGCTTCATCTGCACCTTCAGGATGGTCCAGCAACACTTGCAGCAGCGCATCTTTAAGCTGGAAGCTCTCTAGTCCATTGAGTACGAACGGCTCATCGTCTTCCATCACAGGAAGTGGCGGTTCAAACACCACTTTTAGACGGCGATTAAAGAAGTACTGCACTGGCAAACGCCAAAAACGCTGTAACTCAACCAAGTCGAGTTCCAACGGGTACGTTGCACCCAACAAATAGTCATCCAAGGCACGATTGAATTCACCACTACGTTCACCGGAACGGTTAGCCGCAGGAAGCCATTCTTTGGCGTAACTCAGCACATGGTTTGCGTCACCTTGAGTAAAGGCTGCAGGGCTAAATGGTGTCATGGTATGTTCAAAGCTGATCGCTTGAGTCAGCTTGATACCTGAATCATCACTTGGTAGGGATTGGTCTTCACTTAAGCAGTAGTTCTGTTGGCAGTACTCAATTAACTCTGAAACCAATACCGACGGCACTCGCTCAGTATTATCTTGAATCGAACGGCCGACATAACTGATGTACAAGCACTCTTGCGCCGACAACATAGCCTCTAAGAATAGGTATCGGTCATCATCACGACGAGAACGGTCACCCGGACGAGTGCGTCCGTTCATTAAATCAAAACCTTCTGGTGGCATTGACCGAGGATAAACACCATCATTCATACCTAACAAACAAACCGTTTTGAACGGAATGGAGCGCATGGGCATCAGGGTACAAAAGTTAACTTGGCCAGCTAAGAAACGTTGGCTAATGCGCGCGCCAGATAGCTTATTATTGAGGTACTGGTAGATAATGCTTGGCGACAATTCTTGTTCATACAAGGCATCGTCAAGTTGTTCATTCAGTTGCGAAAGCGCATCACGAATCGACTTAAGTACCACCTCGCCTTCCAGCTCGACCGCAAAGAAATCATCAATCATTTGCAGCAAGATTTCACGCCACATATCGATAGATTGTGTTTCAGTTAAGCGTTGACGGTAATGGGTAATACGATCGATAAAGTGCGCTAACTTACCAGCAAGTTCGGCGTTAATGCCTTGAACTTCGTTATAAGCAGCAATCGGAGAGTGTTCGGTTTCAAACAAACCTGCGGAATCCGACATCGCATAGCCTAAGAGCATGCGCTGGATACCGAATAGCCAAGTGTTTTGCTCAGTAGCAGGCAAGTCAAACTCCGTTGCGGTAGACGAGTCGACGCCCCAACGAATACCCGCTTCTTCAACCCACAGCTTAGCTTGCTCGAATTGAAATTCATCGATACCAAAGCGTGCCATCATCGCTGGAATTTCTAATAACTCTAATAACTCAGAAGCTAAACAACGCGTGTTCGGTAGCGCGACCAACTGCATGAAGGCGGTCAGAATTGGGCTTTCTTGGTCAGCCGTTCTATCAGAGATCGAGTAAGGGATATAACGCTCACCCGGAGCATTACCAAATACCGCCTGAATCGCTGGGCTATAAGCATTAATGTCAGACACCATCACGATGATATCGCGTGGTTTCAGTGTCGGGTCTGCATCAAACATTGCCAACAGTTGGTCGTGGAGGACTTCCACCTCACGCATTGGGCTGTGACACGCATGCACGGTCAGCGAGCGATCGCCAAGCTCAACCACCTGTTTATGATTACTGGAATCTAAGATGTGATCATCTTGATGTTCTTCTAGCTGGAGAATATCGGCTTGCAATTGATGGAGCAGGCTGTCTCTCTCTACATCAATAAAGAACTCGTGCTCTTCACTGTCTGATTGAGATAGCAAAAACAGGTTATCTCTGCCCAATTTACCCATAGACGCCAACAAGCTATTACCGACAGCTTGGCTAGTATGCAGTTCATCTTCAACGTTGGCTTCAATGCCATCTTTCAAAGGTGATACTTCACCTTCTAGCTGAGGTAAACCATCAACCAACGCAAACTGCTTACGACGCTGCGCTTCAACTCTTGCCAAGTATTTACGATCGCGAATATCGCCCCAATAATGTTGGCAAGGATTGGTAAACATCAAATGAACATCAATCTGCTCACCAAGTGCTTTCAACGCGTCCATATAACGAGGAGGCAGCGAAGAGATACCAAACACAAACAGACGCTTAGGTAAGTGTTGTAGCTGACCTTGTTGATTGGCTAACGCTTCAATAAAGTCGTGATACAAGTTACCACGGTGATACTTCGATTGGCCTTGAGACAGGGTTTGCTCATAGAGTGTCTTCCACAAAGTTGGCTGCCAAGGATGTTCTTGTTGCCCCTCATCATCAATTAACTCGGCAACGGGCTCTCCCGCTTCCCACATCGCCATCCACTCCGGTCGATACACCAAGTATCCATCGAAGATATCGGCAATTTTCTCTGCCAATTGGTACAACTTCGAATCATCTTCGTCGTTTTCAAGGTAGCGTTGTAGAGGTAAAAAATCAGGGTGGTCAAGCTTAGCGGGTAGCAAACTCATCAGCTTCCACGTCATCGCTTCTTTGTTAAAAGCACTGCGTTTAGGTACATCAGGAAGCACTTGGGTAAACATATCCCAAATGAAGGTTGCTGGAAGTGGGAAATCGATATTTGCTGCTACGCCAAACTCTTTGGCGAGTTCCATCTTAAGCCATTGAGACATGCCTGGGCTCTGAACCAAGATCTGCTCTTTTTCGAAAGGATTGGCTAAAGGGTCACTTTTAATTAAGTGAACGAGAAGGATTTTTAAAGTATCAACTTTATTGGAATGGTAAACAGTAAACAAAGTGCACTCACGCTAATCTTGCCACAATATAAAGCCAGATTAGCATAAGTGCTGAGTTTGGATTAGGAATATAAGCTGATGAAATACCGAAAGCTTAAGCTCTGTTTACCTTTTGAACTATTGCTTCTTACAGTCGACCCGCTACCGCACCTAAAACACGATGAGGTTTGTAGTTCATGTAGTAACGAACAGCGACATAACCGACCACCAAGGTTGCCACAATCAGTTCTAGGTACGCTAGATTGAACACTTGGCTAATGTAGTGTGCTTCAACACCTTGTACTTGCATCCAAGCCGCCAATTTAAACAAAGCTGTTGCACCGATTACAATTGGGAAGGTAAACGCTGCGTAACCTGGGCTAAATGGTAGGCGAAGTAGTTTGAAGAACGCCACGTAAATAATGAACGTCATTAACACCGCTATACCAAATAACAGACCAATGATCACTGGTGAAGGTGTTGCAGTAACCGTTAAGTAACCCGCTAAAGATAAACTCGCTGGTGCCGCCATAATTGCAATGGTTGGTTTTGCTGCATCTGGCACTTCATGAGAAAAGATCAAACGGTAGATCATGAGCGGTAGCATTACAGCATAAACCAACAAGCCAAACACTAAAGTTGCGTGTGCCACTGGTTCTAAAATAGGGTTCCCAGAGAAAGAAACGTCTGCCACGATAATACCGATCGGTGGGACAAACCAACTCGGTACCATGTGGTGTATCTCAAAGTTTTTAGCTCTGTGGTACAAAAAGCTCACTAAGAAAACAACATGCAAAGCCACTGAAGCTAACCACATTGCTTCTTGCAGAAACTGAGAGATTGGGGCCAACGAAGCTGAAACCACCATACAACCCATCGCGAATGTAGGAACAACACTGCCGACAACAGGATGAGCAAGATCTTCACGCAAAAGGTGACCATGAATTAAAAATTTCACGGCTAAAACAAGAAGTAATACCGCAGCAATACCAGCACTGATCCACTGCACCAAACCCGGAGTGGATAAGATACCTTGCGCGACTAAAACGCCATCCCAACACCAGCCCAAGCTTGCAATTGCTAGTGCCAACCCAGCCATGGGTGTTGGAGCTCCTGTTAATCTATATTTAATACGTTGAATCATGTCAGCCTCTCTTAAACTTAATTCACTCAATTTGTGAACTCATCAGCTTGTTGAAGCCATAATACGCTTGCGCTTCGTTTAACAATATCCAATTATATATAACAAGCGTTCATTAATTCTGAACGAAATTTATTTCACCAACAGTGTAGAAATAGGAATCTGATGGCTAATATTTCAATCAAACAACTCAAAGTGTTTGTCACCATTACCCAACACTCAACGCTTACCTCAGCGTCAGAAGCCCTGTTTTTATCAAAGGCAGCTGTGAGCATGGCGCTAGGTGAAATGGAAAAACAACTGGGTCACTCTCTATTTGACCGGGTCAACAACCGATTAATTCTCAATCAGGAAGGACAAAAGTTGCTTCCCTTAGCTGATGAAATACTTCACCGAGCGGCAGGCATCGATGTGTTGTTCCGTGATGACCAACCATTAAGTGGCAATCTAAAGGTCGGTGCGAGTGACACGATTGGTAATCAAGTGGCACCCTTTATTTTGTCAGGCTTCCGTGAGCGAACTCAGCATCAAGATCAAAGCTTGTTCATTTCAAACAGTGCCCTGATCTGTCAAAAGTTGGTGGATTATGAACTGGATATTGCGCTAATTGAAGGGAAAACACTTCATCCAGAACTGCTCTCAAGCCAATTCAGTAGCGATGAAATGTGTATTATTGTTAGTAATCAACACTCTTTAGTGGCAAAAGACAAAGTTAATTTGAGAGATTTAGAAGGCAGCCACTGGATACTTAGGGAATCAGGTTCAGGAACTCGTGAGTTCTTCCTGCGTACCGTTGCTCCTCGTATAGAGCATTGGTATGAGTCATTTGAGCTAAATACCACGGAAGCGATCATCAACTCTGTTTCTGCAGGTCTTGGCTTTGCCTGTTTATCGCGTTTAGCGGCACAACGCTCGATTGATTCAGGCCGAGTGAAAGCACTTGATGTACCACTCGACATGAAACGCCGATTTTGGATACTGGTCCATAAAGACAAATATCAAAGCCCACTGCTGAAATCTTTCATGGGTTATTGTGAAGACTGGGCTACACATCAAGATTGAGGCCGCATAGTTAGGCCCTCAACTGGACTTTTTGCACCAGAAACTGTATAAAAAGCCAGTAAAATTTATCAAACTTAGAGGATTAACCATGGCTGTTATCGTCAAGTACGTGGTGGAACGCAACGGAGAAGAGAAAATGACTTTTACCTCTAAAGCCGAAGCTGACGCATACGACAAAATGCTGGATATGGCTGATGAGCTTTTTGAACTGTTAGGCAAAAGCGATTTAGTTGAAGATGAAGGCAAGCAAGAAGAACTTGCAATGTACCTAGCGAAGAATAAAGAAGAAGTTCTTTACGCATTGGGCGCTAAGCGCAAACCAGTACCAAAGAAAGCGAAGAAGCTTGAAGCTGTTGAAGATGCAGAAGAAGATGCAGCATAACTAGCTGTTCCCTTTCTAAAAAACGTCAATAACACCTCTAACAAGAGTCCGTTATTGGCGTTTTTTTATACTTATTGAAATATAATAAAGCTTGTTATAGTCGAAATCGCTCTAAACATTCGCTTGCACAAAAGTGTGATAAAGATCTAATCTATAGCCATCAGGTGATGGGGTTCCACCTAAGCTTTTGCTTCAACCGCCCGTTCTTTCGAGCAGTGCTAATGACTCCTACAGAATCGAAAACAGGTAATACTGTTGGACGTATCGCTACTCCTCCATTTTGAAATGGACTTAGTCTATCAAGACCAAGCTTCATGACACCTTTGGATTATCGATACTCAAGATCTGTAGTGAATTAGCCGCACCTCTTCCAACACGTCCTGTTTTCTCAACGCCCTAGGTCTTAAATGGCTCTATCAATGAGAAAACATTATGCACTACTCTTCAGAAATTCAATCAATGTGCCCTATTCAAAGGGGTGATCTTCACACTTCAGCTCCAATTCCAGTTGAAGGCGCCATGGTTAGCCCAAAAGATGTCATCGCTATTTCTGGCTTAAGCCATGGCGTAGGCACTTGTGCACCACAACAAGGTGCAGCCAAACTGACGCTCAACGTAAAAAACGGCATCATCGAAGAAGCACTAATCGAAACGATTGGTTGTTCAGGCATGACTCAATCAGCCGCGATGGCAGCCGAAATCCTCACAGGAAGAACCATTCTTGAGGCCCTGAATACTGACTTAGTGTGTGACGCGATTAACGTAGCCATGCGCGAAATCTTTCTGCAATTTGTTTACGGTCGAACTCAATCTGCATTCTCTGAAGGCGGCCTAGAAATTGGCGCGGCATTAGAAGACCTAGGTCAAACACAACGTAGTCAAGTAGGTACTAGCTATTCAACTTCAGCGAAAGGCGTTCGTTACCTAGAGCTAGCCGAAGGTTACGTGACCAAGCTTGCACTTGATGACCATAGCGAAGTAATTGGCTACGAATATCTCAACCTCGGCAAAATGATGAAGGCGATGAATCAAGGTATGTCAGCCAATGAAGCAGCAGACCTTGCTATGGGAACCTACGGTCGCTTCGATGAAGCTGTAACCACCATTAATCCACGCCAACAATAATTTTTGCCAATTTAGAGGAAAGATATGATGAACACTCAATTTAATGAATCAGTAACTCGCGTATTGGCAGAAATGAACTTCGACTCTTTAGAGCAAGCGAACCAATACTGTAAAGCCCACAACGTTGATCCAAAAGCCATGGTGATGGACACCCAACCTATTGCTTTTGAAAGCGCTGCCGATGCTTATATCCTTGGTTCAGCACTAGCTCTATTCCGCAAAGCAAGCAACGCTGAACAAGCTGCGAATATCATTGGTGAAGGCCTTCAAGCATTCACCAAACCTGGCAGCGTTGCTGAGCAACGCCAAGTGGGGATCGGCCACGGTGCGCTAGCTGCGCGTCTTCTAAATGAAGAAAGCCACTGTTTTGCTTTCCTTGCGGGCCATGAATCTTTTGCTGCTGCAGAAGGTGCGATTAAAATTGCACTCAACGTCAACAAATCACGTCACAACCCATTAAAGGTAATACTCAATGGTCTAGGTAAAGATGCGGCTTACTTAATTTCTCGCATCAATGGTTTTACCTACGTGCGCACTCAATACGATTACCAAACGGGTGAGCTTGTTGAAACAGAACGTCGCCGCTTCTCACAAGGCCCTCGCGGAGAGATCTTGTGTTACGGCGCTGATGATGTACGTGAAGGCGTGGCAATCATGCACAGAGAAGAAGTAGATGTAAGTATTACAGGTAACTCAACTAACCCAACGCGCTTCCAACACCCTGTTGCAGGTATCTACAAAGCAGAGCGTACTCGCCAAGGTTTACCTTACTTCTCAGTTGCTTCAGGCGGCGGTACAGGTCGAACATTACACCCAGATAACGTGGCAGCAGGCCCTGCGTCTTACGGCATGACAGATACCATGGGCAGAATGCACGCTGACGCTCAGTTCGCTGGTAGCTCTTCTGTTCCGGCTCACGTGGCAATGATGGGCTTCATCGGTATGGGTAACAACCCAATGGTAGGCGCGACAGTCGCTCTCGCGGTTGCTGTTAGTGAAGCTCAAAACGCCTAACGACTGAACTTAGTAAATCTAATTAGAGGCTCCATAAGAAATCCGTTAATTGATAAACCGACAATAACGCGCAAATGAACCTCGACATCTATCACTAAATCTAAACAGCCAGTTTGAAGCTGGCTGTTTTTCATCCATATTTGCTCTACTATCTATTCCTAATCGTTATTTATCTATAAGATTAAATGCACCTATCGCTAGGTATTTAACCTTATATTTTTAAAGGAATAATATGAAAGAGTTGATCATTCATACCATCACCGTATTCATGGGCTTTTTTGCCATCATGAATCCCATCGCCAATACCCCAATATTTTTGGGTTTAACGGCTGATAGCAATAGAGAGATGGTTAAGTCGATCGCTTTCCGCTCAGTGTTCATCGCCTTTATCATCGTGAGTACCTTTGCTATTTCCGGCAAGCTCATCTTTGACCTGTTTGGTATCACGCTTTACGCACTGCGCATAACCGGCGGTATTCTTGTATTTCTGATTGGTTTTCACATGCTACAAGGTGACTCGACGCATGCCAAAGCAAAAGAGAAGGTCAATTCAGACGCGCAGCAAGATGCAGCATTGAGTATCGCGGTATCACCTTTAGCCATGCCAATACTAGCGGGTCCCGGCACCATTGCAACTGCGATGAACTTTGCCAGTACAGAGGGGATTTACGAGACCATCATTACCATTGTGGCGTTTGGCCTCCTATGCACCCTAACCTACATACTGTTTGTATTCGGGGAGCGCTTTGTTAAAGCTGTCGGACCAAGTGCGTTGAACGTAATTACTCGAATGATGGGTTTGATACTTGCAGTTATTGGTATGCAGATGTTGATTGAAGGGATAGAACAGGCTTACAAGGCGCTGTTTATCTAGTTAATACCTCAAAATTCCAATACAAAAATAGCCAGCAATTTGCTGGCTATTTTTTAAGGCTTGTTTGTGAATTAGTTCGCTGGGCAGCCTTTCACTTCTAAACCATTACTCATATAGATTAGATCACCATCTGCTGGTGCGTACTGCGCGGCAGTGACATTAGGGTTATTAACAAAGAACTCGCGCAACACAGCGGCATCCGTTAACTGCGTCGAATCAACATCAATTATTGGGTAGTCATCACCGCCAGCGGCACTAAAGCTGATCACGGAGAACGTGTAGGTGTCCGCTAAATCAAAGCCTTTGCCATTGATATCTCGAATGGTCACATCACTCAAATCACAGTCGACGGTTAAGCTAATATTGTCGAGCTGGGCATAAGCGCCAGATCCTGCAGTCATCGTCGCAACAACGTCTAAATATGCTTTAACCTCAGCCCCTGTCATCGTTGCTTTAGTCACGAAGTTTCCGAAAGGTTGAACCGTCAGCACATCACGATAAGCAATATCACCCGCCGCAATTGAGTCACGAACACCACCAGAGTTCATCACACCAAAATCAGCATTAACTAACTTATAAGTGCGATAAGCTTCCCCTAACAAATGACCAAGGTTAGTTTGCTCAGATCGAACCACATTACGGTCACCTTCAAGCTTCGCATCGGTTTTAGAGATAATGACATCTAACAACTCTTGTCCCTGCTGCTGATACGCGGAAAGAGTAGCAATTACTGTTGAATTAGGTTCAATTTCAGATTGGATAAATTGGTAATCACCATTTTCATCCTTCTCTTTTAAGTTCACGGGTATCAGGTCGTACTTCGCTAAATGCAGCTTTCCATCGTAAAACTCAAAATCAGCTCTACCTACATATTTACCCCATTCGTGAGCTTGCATGATGTAGGTACCATTTTGCTGATCCGGCTTACAGTCATCTCCCGGATTGAAATCAGCATATTCATTACCTTCCATACAAACAGGATTTTGAGAGTGCCCGCCAATAATGGCATCTAACTGACCTTCTTCTAGAGAGCGAGCAAGCAACACATCGCCAGGCGCTTCACTACCATGCTGACCATCTGCGTAATGCCCCATATGAGTCGTAGCAAAAATCAAATCAACCGTTTCATTGGCCTCAATTTCTTTTATGGCTTTTTTGATTTCGACTTGCGGGTCGGCAAAGTGAATCGTCGCGACGTTGTCAGGGTTAACTAATTTCGCCGTATCTTTAGTTGTCAGGCCAATAACCGCAACCTTTAAGCCATTGATAGTGAATACTTTATATGGAGAGAAAAGGCGTTCATCAGTAACTGTGTCTCCATCTTTGATATAAATATTAGCCGCTAGCATCGGGAAGTCGGCCAATTCCGCCTGCATATCTAACACATCCAAGCTATTGTCGAACTCGTGATTACCTAACGCCATCGCGTCGTAACCAAGAAGATTCATACCTACAAAATCTGGTACCGCATCCTGCATATCAGACTCTGGCACACCAGTATTAATGTCGCCACCGGACAATAGTATCGTCTCACCACCATTTTGAGTAACTTCTGCACGAATACTATCAATCAGCGTCTTACGAGCCGCCATCCCATACTCACCCTTACTGTTCTCCCAAAAACGACCGTGATTATCGTTAGTATGTAACACAGTAAACTTGGTACAAGAAGCAGCTGTGTCACACGTTACCGTGATGTCGTCACTATCCGAGCCACAACCAACCATCGCTATGCCGATAGAGAGCACCAGTAAAGACTTAGTAAAATTCATAGAAGATCCTTTATTAATCGTTTTAATGTCGTTATGGCAGGCAATATACTGACATCTTGCAGGGTTTTAGTGATCGTTCTCTTAATTACACTTCTGGAAAATTGGGTATTTACCCTAACTGTAGGCACAAGCGATTAATCAACAGAAGTCGAATAATTCTGATAATAAACATGAATTTATAAAGAAAGTGTGACTCACTCTATTGATACTGCTAACAAGAGGATGGGCTAAAGATAAGTGTCAGGTGTGGAAATGAAATGGCACAGCGCTACTTAAGCAAGCACGCCCCTGTTTAAGAGCGAGGTATAATATCCGGATAATGAAAACTATCGCTAAAAAGACAAGCAATATCATTTTACAGACTTTATCCCGATACGCCCTTTCATAACGAGGGCGCTCTCTTTATGATGAACGCAATTAAATTAACTTTGCTAACGGCAGCGCTTGTTATTCGAGCTTCTGTTATTGAATAGCAAAATCAAGACTCAACACATGGAGATTCAACATGGCTTACTTTTCACTAGCCTTCGGTACGGCAACCACAAATCGCGACAATAAAATTATTGAAGCGTTCTTCCCTAATCCACTTCTAAATCCAAGCGACGCTCTTGTGGCCGCAGTGGCTGAAGTATCAGGTTACTCTGAAGGCAACCAAGCTATCGAAATCTCTGCTGCACAAAGCGCAGAACTAGCGAAAGCATTCGCAGCAAACGACGAGGCAGCAAACGCATCTTTCGCAGAAAAAGCTGCAGCGTCTGAACAGCCACTTGTTCTTGTTATTCTTGCTACTGACGAGAAGCCAGCATCTGTTGCTGAAGGCTTCCTAAAGCTACAACTTATCTCTAACCGCTTAGTACAACCGCACGGTACGGTACTAGACGGTATCTTCGGTTTACTGCACAACATCGCATGGACAAACGAAGGCCCTATCGACCTTCCTGAACTAGCGGAGCGTCAAATTGAAGCTCGTCTTGCTGGTCGTGCTCTGACTGTAGATTGCGTAGACAAATTCCCTAAAATGGTGGATTACGTGGTACCAACAGGTATTCGTATCGCTGATACTTCTCGTGTTCGTCTTGGCGCACACGTAGGTGAAGGCACAACAGTAATGCACGAAGGTTTCATCAACTTCAATGCAGGTACAACTGGTGTGAGCATGGTTGAAGGTCGTATCTCTGCTGGTGTTGTTGTGGGTAACGGTTCTGATATCGGCGGCGGCGCTTCTATCATGGGTACTCTGTCAGGTGGCGGTACTATGGTTATCTCTATCGGCGAAAACTGTCTACTAGGTGCAAATGCAGGTCTTGGCTTCCCAATGGGCGACCGTTGTACGGTTGAATCGGGTCTTTACGTGACTGCGGGAACTAAAGTTCGCATGCTAGATAAAGAAGGCAACGAAGTAGAAATCATTAAAGCTCGTGACCTTGCTGGCGTTTCTGATCTGCTGTTCCGTCGCAACTCGATCACAGGTCAAATTGAGTGCCTAGCGAACAAGTCTGCTGTTGAACTAAACAGCGAGCTACACAGCAACAACTAATCTAAACGTTAGACGCTAAATTACTAGATACTAAAAACTACAAAGCCGCTGGGGGTTTAATCCAGCGGCTTTTCTTTTATAAGAATAAACAAACTAGATTATGCTTTTTCGGCTGCCAGCTGCTCAAGAGCCTGAATAGAAGTTTCTGAAACCAATGTTCCATCCATGTAGTAACTGACCTTGTCGCCATCACGAACACCCATCAGTACAGCTTTTTGGCCATCATTATAGGTAATGTCCATACGTATCGTATTTTCATCGATTTGTTGCATTTCGCCTTGCTCGATATGACGATTGTTGAAACCAAGTGGGGCTTCTTTCAGCGAATCATCTAGGCTGTCGTTCACATCAATCATGGTGTCGACTTTGCTATCAAAGATGTGAGGCGCGCCAGTGAGTGGGTTTTTGCCTACCCAGAATTCGATCGAGTTGAATACGATGTAATCGGCTGCGAATGTTAAAGCGTAAACTGGAGCAAGCAAGAAGTTGACCCCGGCACGAGCGTAACGGTTGTCTACAACCTCAACGTTAAACTTCATTAGTTTCCCAGTAACCGCATTACTACCAACACACCCAGCTAACGACATGACAATCGCTGCTACTGCAACGGCTTTTGTAATTGTTGTTTTCATAGTTCCCTCTTATGCCACAATGATTGATTCAGTTTCTTGCATAGCCAAACAGCAGTCTTCCTGTTCACGTACAGAAATTCAGAGCCTAACAAATTGATTCCATAACATTTAGCGTAGTGGAGTTTTTTAGAACAGCAAACTGCAAACGTTAATTGTTTCGCTCTGGTTCCTAAAGAGTTGCCAACAAAAAAGCGCAGACCTTTCGGTCTGCGCTTTTATTGGCTTTTCAAATGATTCAGTTTAGTGAACCAGATTAACCCACATTCTTACGTGCGTTTTGGAACATACGCATCCAAGCGCCATTCTCGCCCCAACCTTCTGGAGACCAAGAGTTAGCAACCGTACGGAATACACGCTCTGGGTGAGGCATCATAATAGTTACGCGGCCATCGGTAGTCGTTAAACCTGTGATAGCGTTTGGCGAACCATTCGGGTTGTTCGGGTATTGCTGCGTTTGGTTACCGTTGTTATCAACGTAGCGTAGAGCAACCGTACCTGAGTTTTCAATCGCGTTTAGGTGGTCGTTGTCACGCACTTCTACGCGGCCTTCACCGTGAGAAACAGCGATAGGCATACGAGAACCTTCCATACCGTTGAAGAATACAGAATCAGACTTCTGAACTTCAACTAGGCTGAAACGAGCTTCAAAACGCTCTGATTCGTTACGAACGAAACGTGGCCAGTACTCGGCACCAGGGATAAGCTCACGTAGGTTAGACAACATCTGACAACCGTTACACACACCTAGAGAGAAGGTATCCTCACGCTTGAAGAAGTTTTCAAATTGATCACGAGTCGAGTCGTTAAATAGAACCGACTTAGCCCAACCTTCACCTGCGCCTAGTACGTCACCGTAAGAGAAGCCACCACAAGCCACAAGGCCGTTGTACTCTTCTAATACCGCTTGACCGGTTAGGATGTCGCTCATGTGAATATCCGTCGCTTCGAAGCCTGCACGGTCGAATGCTGCTGCCATTTCAACGTGAGAGTTAACCCCCTGCTCACGTAGAATCGCCATCTTAGGCTTAGCGCCCGTGTTAATGAATGGCGCTGCAATATCTTCGTTTACGTCAAAGCTTAGTTTCACGTTCAGACCTGGATCTGAGTTGTCTTTCTTCGCTTCGTGCTCTTGGTCTGCACAGATTGGGTTATCACGTAGACCTTGCATCTTGTGCGTGGTTTCAGCCCAGATAGTACGTAATTCAGTGCGGTTACGTTCAATCACTACAGACTCGCCAGACTTAATCACTAGCTCATCAGAGGCTTCAACAGAGCCGATTACGTGTGAACACGCTTCTAGGCCATTTGTTGCAAGAGTTGAAAGTACTGTGTCTAGGTCGTCGTTACGAACTTGGATTACCGCACCCAGTTCTTCGTTGAATAGTGCTGCTAGAGCATCTTCGCCTAGCGCTGCAATATCAGCATTAACACCACAGTGACCTGCGAACGCCATTTCAGCTAGCGTTACGAATAGACCGCCATCGCCTTTATCGTGGTAAGCGACAACTTGGTCGTTCGCTACAAGTGCTTGAACGCCTTCGTAGAAGCCTTTTAGCTGTGCCGCGTTGTCTACGTCTGCTGGCTTATCACCAAGCTGCTTGTAAACCTGAGCAAGTGCTGTTGCACCCATGCGGTTTTTGCCGTTACCTAGGTCGATAAGAACTAGACTTGTATTACCTAGTCCTTCAAGGTTATCAGGGGTGCGTAATTGAGGAGTAATCGTTTTACGAACATCTTCAACACGTGCAAACGCAGTGATAACAAGAGATAGCGGAGACGTGACTTCTTTCTGCTCGCCGTTCTCTTCCCACTTAGTCTTCATCGACATTGAGTCTTTACCCACAGGGATAGTTAGACCCAGTGCCGGACATAGCTCTTCACCCACGGCTTTAACCGCTTCATAAAGGCCTGCATCTTCACCAGGGTGACCTGCTGGAGACATCCAGTTAGCCGACAGTTTAATGTGTTTGATATCGCCGATGTTGGTCGCTGCAATGTTAGTGATTGCTTCACCAACCGCTAGACGAGCTGACGCGCCGAAATCAAGTAGTGCAACTGGCGTACGCTCACCAAGAGACATCGCCTCACCGTGGTAAGAGTCGTAACTTGCTGCCGTTACCGCACAGTTAGCAACTGGAACCTGCCATGGGCCAACCATTTGGTCACGAGCTACAAGACCCGTTACCGAGCGGTCACCGATAGTGATTAGGAATGTTTTCTCTGCCACTGTTGGTAGGCGAAGAATACGGTCAACCGCTTCGTTTAGTTCGATACCAGAACGGTCAATCGCAGGATTGTTTGCTTTTAGCGTCTTCGCGTCACGGTGCATCTTAGGTGTTTTACCTAATAGGATGTCCATAGGCATGTCGATTGGCGTGTTGTCGAAGTGTGAATCTTCTAGTTTCAGATCACGCTCTTCTGTTGCCTTACCAACCACTGCATATGGTGCGCGTTCACGTTTACAAATCGCGTCGAACGTTGCCATGTCTTTATCAGCAACCGCCATAACGTAACGCTCTTGAGATTCGTTACACCAGATCTCAAGTGGGCTCATGCCCGGCTCATCGTTTGGTACGTCACGTAGATTAAAGATACCGCCACGCTCGCCGTCGTCGACTAGCTCAGGAAGAGCATTCGAGATACCGCCCGCGCCCACATCGTGGATGAATGCGATTGGGTTCGCATCACCAAGCTGCCAACAACGGTCGATAACTTCCTGACAACGACGTTCCATCTCTGGGTTTTCACGTTGTACAGAAGCGAAATCTAGGTCTTCAGAAGATGAACCCGAATCCATTGAAGATGCAGCACCGCCACCAAGGCCGATGTTCATTGCTGGACCACCAAGAACGATTAGGCTTGCACCTACTGGGATCTCTTTCTTCTGAACATGATCATCACGAATGTTGCCTAGACCACCAGCAAGCATGATTGGTTTATGGTACCCACGCACTTCTTCGCCTGCGTGAGAATTTACTTTCTCTTCGTATGTACGGAAGTAACCTAATAGGTTTGGACGACCAAATTCGTTGTTGAATGCTGCGCCACCAAGAGGACCTTCAAGCATGATATCCAAAGCAGTAACGATACGGCTCGGCTTACCAAAGTCAGTTTCCCAAGGTTGAACGAAGTTCGGGATCTTAAGGTTAGATACAGAGAAAGCAACAAGGCCAGCTTTTGGCTTACCACCAATACCGGTTGCGCCTTCATCACGGATTTCGCCACCTGAACCTGTTGATGCGCCCGGCCATGGAGAGATTGCCGTTGGGTGGTTATGCGTTTCAACTTTCATCAAGATGTGTGTTTTTTCTTGGTGGTAGTTGTATTGGCGAGTTTCTGGATCTGGGAAGAAACGACCCACTTCAGAACCGGTCATTACCGCTGCGTTATCTTTATAAGCAGACAGAACGTGTTCTGGTGTCGTTTCAAAGGTGTTCTTAATCATCTTGAACAATGATTTTTCTTGCTTAACGCCATCGATAGTCCAATCAGCGTTAAAGATCTTGTGACGACAGTGCTCTGAGTTCGCTTGTGCAAACATCATTAGCTCGATGTCAGTCGGGTTACGACCTAGCTTTTCAGTAAAGCTTTCAAGAAGGTAATCAATCTCATCTTCTGCAAGTGCTAGACCTAGGGTAACGTTTGCTTCTTCAAGCGCTTTACGCCCACCAGTTAATAGGTCAACTTCCGCATATGGAGCAGGCTCAGCAACTGTAAATAGTGCAGCCGCTGATTCGAAGTCAGTGAAAACCACTTCCATCATACGGTCGTGCAGGATTGCTTTCAGCTCAACAAGTTGAAGCTCAGAAAGTTCAGAAGAGGTTTCAATGTAGAAAGCAGTACCGCGCTCTAGACGTGACACTTTAGCCAGTCCGCAGTTATGTGCGATATCTGTTGATTTTGAAGACCAAGGCGAGATAGTGCCTGGGCGTGGCGTTGCAAGCAGCAATAAACCTTCAGGCTCATGCTCTTCAATCGTTGGACCGTAAGTCAGTAGCTTTTCTAGCTTCTCAACTTCAGACTCGTCTAGGTCTGCCGTTAGATCAGCAAAGTGGGCAAACTCAGCGTAAATACCTGTTACAGGTAAGCTTAATTCACGACAAAGCTCTAAAAGCTTGTTAACACGAAACTCAGATAGAGCTGGGGAGCCACGCAAAATTCTCATGTGCTTAGGTCTCTTATGCAGTTGATTAAGGTAGTATTGGAATAAATTCAGTGGGTTATAGGAACAACCTAACTGTTTTCTTCGAAGCTATTCCCGAAGGTTGCCAAACCTATGCCGATCCCACCTCTTCAATGCGAGCGCATTATAAAGCATTTCTTTTTGTGACGTAACACCAAAAGCAACCGTTTGCGTTATTTTTTTTATCTTTCTGCTCAAATGGAACTTTTGCTGCATTTATCAGCACTTTTACAACTGTTTAATTAAAGCAGCTTTGCCAGTCTTGCGGGGTTTGGTATAAAGGAGCTTCTACTTTTTGAGATTTCATTTTGATGCCTAAATTTACGCTCATCTTTTCGTCTAAATTCCTTCTGATCGCTATCGCTCTGTTTGGGTTAGCGGGATGCCAGATTGAATCTGAACCTAAAAGTGTTCTTGAGCAGATACGAGACCGTGGCGTTCTTCGTGTCGGCACCTTGAATAACCAACTCTCTTATTACATCGGTCCAGATGGCCCAGCAGGCTTGGATTACGAATTAGCTCGTGAGTTTGCGCAAGAGCTTGGTGTAAAGCTTGAGGTTAAACCCGCTTACCGTTTATCCGGCCTATTCCCAGCGTTACAGAAAGGCGAAATCGATCTTATCGCAACTGGGTTAACGCAAAATAGTAACCTGACACGCGCTTATCGCGCTGCGCCAGCTTATTATTATGTAAGCCAACAAGTCGTGTACAAAAAAGGCCAGTGGCGACCAAGAAACCTTGAGCAACTGATCAAGTTTGAAAATGAACGTCAGGCTGAGTTTGAAAAAGCACAAACTGAATCAGAAGAGGCGTCATCAAGCGAAACACTGACCCCCTCTTTAGTTGTAGTAAAAGACTCACACTTCGAGCCAACACTAAAACAGCTACAGAACACACATGATGACTTTACCTACGATGCGGTCGGTAATGCGGACGTCAACGACCTACTAAAAGAAGTCTCGACAGGAGAGCGACTGTTTACCGTTGCAGATTCAATTGAGCTTTCATTGGCGCAACGTTTGTATCCAGAGGTCGCTCTCGCTTTTGAGCTAACAGAAGACCAACCTATCTCTTGGTACTTACAGAAATCTGAAGACGAAAGCCTGTATGCTTTACTGATTGAATTCTTCGGCAACCTAAAACAATCTGGTGAGCTCGCATCACTCGAAGAGAAGTACATAGGTCACATTGGTACCTTTGATTACGTTGATACTCGCGCCTTTATCCGTGCACTGGATAGCAAACTGCCAAAATGGTCGCCACTCTTTCAGGAATACTCTCAAGAGTTTGACTGGCGCTTGATTGCCGCTTTGGCATACCAAGAGTCACACTGGAATCCTGTTGCTCGCTCACCAACCGGTGTACGTGGCATGATGATGCTGACGCTACCCACAGCGAAAAGCGTTGGCGTGACTAACCGTCTTGACCCTAAACAGTCGGTACAAGGTGGTGTTGAATACTTGCGTCGTATCGTTAACCGAGTTCCAGACTCAATCACCCAACACGAAAAAATCTGGTTTGCCCTAGCCTCATATAACGTCGGTTACGGACATATGATGGATGCACGTCGCTTAACCAAAGCGCAAGGTGGCGATCCTGACGCTTGGGGTGATGTAAAAGATAGGTTACCTCTGCTAAGACAAAAGAAATATTACAGCCAAACTCGGTACGGGTATGCACGTGGTGATGAAGCTAGGAACTACGTAGAGAACATTCGCCGTTATTACCAAAGCATTATTGGCCATGTAAATAAGCGAAATAAAGAACAAGAGGCTAACCTTGAAGATTTGGTGGTGATCCCACCTCTAGAAATCTCAGGTGCTGAATCGACTATCAGCGCAGCTCAGCCGACAGTCAGCAGTTCAGAATCCTTGCAGTAAAATCCAAAAGAGCAATGCCAATTAGCATTGCTCTTTTTTATTGTCTGCAAGATAAGAAGCAAAATAGCAGAATCTCTGACTGAGTAACTAAGTAACTAGCAACTAAGCAACTAAGCAACTAAGCAACTAAGCAACTGGGGATTCTCACCATAAAACTGTGTTGTGAAATTAGGAATGTCATATTGCAGTAACAATCGAACCTTATAACGGCACACCACAATCAAGATTATGCTCTGTTGAACTTCGATGCTGGCTTTAGACTAGAACTGCTCTTCTAAGTAAGCCAAGCGTACGACAGGCCAAATAAACGAATAACACTATAATTAAATCGTTAGTCCAAATTAAAAAGTCAGACGACAAATAGGAAGTCATTGAAATGATGAAGAACAAGCTGAAATCGAAACGCCTTGATAAGACTGTTGCTGCAAACCGTCGTAAGCGTATGCTTTCAAATAATAAGAAAAAGATCATTTGGCGCAACCGTGCTTTCATGCAGATGATTGCTGAGTAAATGCCATGATGACCAAGTAAGTTTGCTTAGGCACTCTTAAAAGATAGAGTGCCTATTTAGATGGGCCTTATTTCTGTCTCGATTCTTCCTCTGAGCGCTCTTGCTTTCTTTTCTCTTTGATCTCTTTTCTACGACGCTTGAAAAACGCCTGCAATTGCTCACGACACTCAGCTTCTAGCAAGCCATGTTCAACGTCGGCATAGTGGTATGAGGCTTGGCTTTCAAACAAATTAAGTACTGTACCTGCAGCTCCCGCCTTTAAGTCTGGCGCTCCAAAGACAATTCGTTTTACGCGGCTGTGTAACAAAGCACCTGCGCACATAGGGCATGGTTCTAAAGTGACGTATAACGTAGTATCAAGTAAGCGATAATTTTCCAAAGCTTGGCCCGCTTTGCGTAAGGTTTCGATTTCAGCATGTGCTGTCGCATCGTGGCTGCCAATCGAACGGTTCCACCCTTCAGCGATAATCTCTCCACCTTTAACCAGTATCGCACCAACGGGAACCTCTCCCTCTTTCTCAGCTTGCTTCGCTACCTCGATGGCGCGTCGCATGAAGATTTCATCTTGAGGGCTAAATTGATGGTCTGACAAAGGGAACTCCAAAAAGGTAAAGCAAAAAATAGGTATGCGGTGAAGCATACCTAATCTTAGTAATAATGAACAATAGCGAGACAACGAACAATAGCGAGATTAAAGATATTAACGGCAGGCCTGTTCATTGAGTCACTAACGACTAGCGTCGCTAAAGTCGTTGGTTATCGGAGTCGCTTTGACGCTGACAATTCGATTGTTTTCAACCGAGGTAATTTCAAACTGCCATTGCTGATATTCGACAACCTCGCCAACCTCAGGTAAGCGACCAATTAACCAAGAGATTAAGCCGTTCAACGTCTGGAAACCTTCTTTCTCAACTTCTAGCTCTGATAGCTCTAAGCGATTCTTTAGTTCACTGAGCGGGATCAATCCATCCACCAGTAAACCGTCTTCGACCTCCTCAGTCCACAGGTCTTGAGGGTTATTAGACAGCTCACCGGCGATCGCTTCAAGAATGTCATAGTGCGTCACAAGGCCTTGCACATCGCCATATTCATCAACAATAAAGACCATCTCAGCACCTGAACCTTTAAAGTAGCTCAGTAAGCGCAACGCCTTCATCGACTCTGGAACATAGATTGGGGATTTAGAGAGCCCCATAATAACTTGAATACTTAAATTGCCCGCCTGATTCAGCAAAGCTTTGGCTGACACCGTACCGACGACTTGATTAAGGTGGTCTTGGCAAAGTGGAAATACGCTGTGCTTTGATAAACGCAGCTTCTTCAGCAACTGCTCAACAGGTTGGTCAATATCCAGAAAATCGACGTCTCGCCGTGGGGTCATCAACGAGCTCACAAGACGATCATCAAGCTGCAAGATATTACGAATCATCTCTTGCTCGCCACGTTCTATCACACCAGATTCAGAGCCTTCTTTCACTAGGGCATGAATGTCATCTTCAGTGACACTATCTTCTTCACCACCACGTCCCATTAATTTGAGAATACCTTCGGTTGAAGCAGACAACGCAAACACAAATGGTGTCGCGATTTTAGATAACCAGAAGATAGGCAATGCGACTAACACGGCGATGTTTTCAGCTTGGGATTGAGCAAAACGCTTTGGCACCAACTCACCCACAACAATCGCGAAATAAGTAATACCAACAACGACGATCGCAGTAGACAGGATATTTGCTTGTGCAGGGTCGAATTCCCAGAGTTCAAGTTGAACGGCCAGTGGCGCAGATAGGGTCGCCTCACCCACAATACCGCTGAGTAGGCCTATCACTGTAATACCAATCTGAATGGTTGAAAGGAAACGAGTAGGATTTTCTTTGAGCTCGAGAGCAACCTGAGCGGAGCGATGTTTTTCGGCTAAGCGTTTCAACCGACTATTCTTTGCTGCTACCAGTGCAATCTCTGACATAGCAAACAGACCATTTAAAACAATTAACCCCACTAAAAGCAGAATCTTCATGTGGCTTGGATTTCCTAATTTTACCGGCCAACAATTAGCCGTAATCCGGAGTATAAGCTGAGTGCCTTGATTTTGAATATAAAAAGTTGTGGATATAAAAAGTCTTAGATATAAAAAAATAGACAAAAATAGCGAAAAAAAAAGCCCGCACATTTTGGTGCAGGCTTCGATGATTTTATCTTACTAACTTTTTGCTTTTCTTACTTAGCTTACATTGTGTAAGTGTAAGGAGCTTGGATACCTAGTGGGATACCAAGAGCCCAGTAAGCTAGCAAGAAGATTGACCAACCGATTAGCATAGCAATCGAGAATGGCATCATTAGAGAAGCTAGAGTACCGATACCTGTCGACTTAACGTAACGTTGACAGTAAACAACAACCAGTGGGAAGAACACCATCAATGGAGAGATGATGTTAGACACTGAATCACCAACACGGTAAGCCGCTTGAGATAGCTCTGGAGAGATACCCACAACCATTAGCATAGGAACTAAGATAGGACCAATAAGAGCCCACTTAGCTGAAGCTGAACCCACAAGAAGGTTAACTGCAGCCGTTAGTAGAATCATACCAACAACCGTTGCTTCACCTGGAAGGTCCATCGCTTTCAAGCCTTCTGCACCATAAAGTGCCAGCATAGTACCGATGTTTGATTGAGCGAATGCAGATAGGAACTGAGCACAGAAGAACGACATTACAATGTACGCGCCCATCGTTGCCATTGTCTCAGACATTGCTTTGATAACATCATTACTATTCTTGAAAGTACCCGCTACACGGCCGTAGACGATACCTGGAATAATAAACAGGATGAAGATCAGAGGAACAATAGACTTCATTACTGGCGCTGAGAACGCTGTTAGTTCACCTTCAGGCGAACGAAGTGCTGAGTTTTCAGGAACCAAAGCTGCGATAAGTAGACCAATACCCGCAACCATTGCCCAACCAGCAAATTTGAATGCTTTAGATTCAATCGCTGTGAATGTACCTAGGTCAGGTGCCTGTTCTGCATCTTCATCAACAGGTGTGTTAGCAAGACGAGGCTCAATAACCTTCTCTGTTACGTACCAACCGATACCAACGATTAGAACTGAAGATAGGCCAGTAAAGAAGATGTTCGCTAGAGGGTTAACCACGTATGCAGGGTCAAGAACGTTTGCCGCGGTTTGAGTGAAACCTGCTAGTAGCGGATCAATACCTGAAGGAATGAAATTCGCTGAGAAACCACCTGATACACCAGCAAACGCTGCTGCAATACCCGCTAGAGGGTGACGACCCGCTGCGTGGAAGATGATACCGCCAAGAGGAATGACTAGAACGTAACCTGCATCTGCTGCTGTGTGAGACACGATAGCAACCAAGATTAGCATTGGCGTTAATAGCTTAGCTGGCGTGAAATTAAGCATCTTCTTAAGGCCAGTCGTAATGAAGCCTGAAGAGTCAGCAACGCCAACACCTAGCATAGCAACAAGTACGATGCCTAGAGGTGCGAAACCTGTGAACGTGGTAACCATATTCGCGAGGAAGCTAGCAAGCGCTTCACCAGTGAGTAGGTTGTTAACTTCTAGAGCAGCACCCGTTTGAGGGTTGATTAGATCGAATGAAAGATTCGACAAAAGTGCAGATGCTACCCATACAATAACTAGAGCCCAGAAGAACAGAATTGCTGGATCTGGAATTTTGTTGCCGGCGCGTTCAATGAAGTTTAGAAAGCGGTCCATTCCACTGATCTTCTCAGTCGATGGTGCTTTTTTTACGGCTTGGTTACTCATGGTAACTCCATATGTGATGTTGTTTGTTTAGGCCTAATATAAGTTTGGACCATGGCCTATTGGTGCAGCACATATTCTATTAAAGTCGTCATTAAAAAGCACAAGATTCCATCTTATTTTCCATAAATGGAGACATATTTTGCAAAAATACCATACAACAGCAACAATATAAAAACACAAAACATACCATTCCATATACAGAGTTTTAACTGGCACATAAAGAATGTCCGAGAAGAGCAAACTATCACGACATTGAAGTTATAAACCCAATCAATCGAACTCGCTGTATTTAGAAATCATGGTATGTAATTCGATCTCTTGATTATTACCAAACCGGTCTTCCCATGAGCTTGTTATCTGAACGGTCTTCAGCGCTCCGGATAAACTGTTCGTCACTGTCCAATCAAGTTGATATTTAAAATGCGAGTGATCCATGCCATCAACAATATCCGTAGCAAAATCCGCAGGCGTTATACTCGATAAAGCGGCAGATGCGCCTCGAGTTCTAAACCATTCCAGCTTATTTTCAGCCAAATTCAAAGCTTCTACACTATGAATAGCAAAGTCAGACTTTTGCTCAACATATGTTTGTAACTTAATTAGCCCTAGCGAACCGACTCCTATCAATAAAAATGAAATGAGTACTTCAATTAGGCTAAAACCTTTTTGCTTATAAATCATTCCATGAACCTTTTTGCCATCTTGGCTTGGGTGAAAATTCGAACTCATCAATAACATCTGAATTGAATGAAAAATTCAGAGAGTTATTAAATAGCGCCATTTGCCCTTCTGTATCAAAAAATTGTCCCCCCGTGAAACTGAATGCGCCAGCTTGCGCATAAGTTGCATGATATGGCGTAAGAGTACTTGAAGAACCATACATAGTATTAATTAGGTCACTAAATACTGAATTTACAAAAGGTTTCACTTCCGTCATCGAGTCCCATTGAGAAGGAGTGGGAGAGTAAGTATTATTAAAATGAAAAAATACACCGCTAATATCGCCAGAACCAGTGACCCCAAAAACACCGTCATGAACAAGTAAAAACAAATCGGTTCCCGGGTGTGCAGCCTGTAAATTTACAATATTCGTCACATCAACTGGAGCTAGTTGGCAAGAGCCATCAATCCAAACTTTATTGGGCTGTCCATTCACTATTGAATCAGAAAATTGGCTATAGCAATCAACACTACTAGAAGGCATTGAAACTTTAATAAATTCGTTATCTACATCATCACGAACCTCTTGCCACTTACTTTTATCGACTCCGAAAAAATCTTTAAAAGGGTCGATAGTGTCATCTCGCTGAATATCTAACCCAACATTATGAGAACTTATCACTCCAAAGGAGTTCTCCCATATCCCTGATTTAACAGCTGTCGATGTCTTATGAGAAGGCTTACAATCCTTAGTGGGATCATGCCCGGCTCCTGGAGATTCAATAGAACTACTTACGCCATGATTGGTAATACCAGTCGCAATAAACCTATATTTAACCACAGCCCCGATACACTCATAAGCTTCAGCAGCCGAGTCAAATTCACCAGGGTCTGGTGGTGAAAAAAGTGCTGAGCCAAAAGAAATAACATCAGAAGTCGACTTCATAGCTCCATAACCAACTGAAGATGAAAAGATTATTTTTTTATTAACACTGCTATGACCAACTTGAGAAAGCAAAATTTCAGGGTTTGTAAAGTCAGCATTTAAGGAAGAAAAACTATACGAGTTACAAACTGTCGCTAAATTATTGGGTATTGATTGCAATTTTTGATTAACAATATATGTAAACCCACACTCTAGACCTCCCTCTGCTTCCCAATGTTGCTTGCGCGCTTCTACTTCATTCTGAGATCTTTTTATTTGATAAAAAACAGAGCGATAACTACCAAAAGTCAACATTAACGCAGTAACTAGTAATACACTTGTTGTAAGTAAAACAACCGCACCTTGTTGATTTTTATTCATCGCCAATTCCTATTTTTTACAATCACACTTGATGAATAATTAACGGACGTATCTCCTACTAATTCAGCAGAAATCATAATGGTTGTAATACCTGAACTAACCCCTTGAGATTCAATACTTGACTGATTCGCATGAAAATCAACGACTCTAATTTGATTCGGCTCAAAGATAGAAGAGCACCCACTAATCGCCGCTGATACTGTTTTTACGATACTGGAGGGGCTATCACACACCTTGACCAAACCTGAATCAAATACAAAAGCGACATTTCGAATCTCTGATTGATGAGTGTAAGCATATGCAACCGTTTTTGAATCAGGAGAAATATATAAAGTATCGGTGGAGCCTGATAATTTTAGAGATACACCTGTCCCTCCATCGTAGCCCGCACGCTGGATATCTTCTTTAAAGTATTGAAGAGCTCCTGAAACTTGTTGTAATAGTAATAATTCTTTACTTCTCTCGGATGCGATGTTTTGTCCGGATATAAATACCGACCCCACACTTCCAATAACGACAATTCCCAAAATGGAAGAGATCATAAATTCGACTAATGTTGCACCGAACTGCTGCCTCCTAAGTGCAGATCTGATAACCATAAAAGTCTCCTTCTACACCACAAATTCTCATTCTTCCTGAAGTACGATATGTTATAAGCTTTAAAGGCTTAGAGTTCATATCAAATAAGAGATGGCCATCTTTAGCTTTACCGTTTACTCCACTAAATTTAATTTGTTCAGAACTGTAGTTAACGGTGAAATCTACGTTTCGAAATGAAGCACCTTCCAGTGTAAGAATTGTCGTACCAGTATTCGGAATATCGAATTCGGTCAATTCAATTTTCCAATCACCGGTGTCATTTGAATTACCATTCATTAAAAAATGAGCCCAAAGATCAGTATTTCTCATAACTGCCTCAGATTTTGCCTGCATCATAAAACCATTCAACTCAGTAGCTAACCGTTGCATCTTCACTGTTTCCGAGACAGAACTAAAACTTGGAGCGGCAACAGCCAATAATATAGAGAGCACTGATATGGTTATGAGTAGCTCTAAGAAGGTAAACCCGCGAGACATTTCCCAAATTCCTATGTAAACCGATACGTAACCGTATTTAATCTTGCAAGGATGCTACCACCGAAGAAAAATAGGCTGAATATAGAGAAGGAACTACTCGTGATGATTCGAAAAAATAAATGCAACAACAACAACTTAAGTTGCAAAGGGATGACATTGATCGAACTATTGGTCGCAGTGGCTATTATTGGAGTGCTAACCGCTATCGCCTACCCAAGCTATACCGAACATGTCATTAAATCGCATAGAACAGCAGCATTAGCTGATATGGCAAAAATACAACTCACACTTGAGCAGTCATACAACGGTGTCTATAACTGGGGCAGTATTATTTCAGGAGGGGCTTGTGCTATATGTGAATCACCAAGTGATCGCTATGTATTTTCTGTCGCAAGTTCAAGCAGCATGGCATATACAATAACCGCCACGGCACAGTCAACTAAGGGGCAAAGTGGTGACTCTTGCCTAGGCACTCCCAAAACAATGACGCTCAAATCTTCAGGTGAAGAATCCCCTGTAAATTGCTGGAACTAATAGAAGTTAATATCCTTGGTATGAGTAATGAATGACTAAGCATATACATAGCTGCATTTTTTAACTAAACGAGAAGATCAAAAAAGCCTGCACATAGGCAGGCTTTAAAATTTTCAAACCACGATCTAATTACTTAGTAAGGTCATCGAAGAAGTTTTTAACACCGCTGAAGAAACCTTCAGACTTTGGCTTATGTTTGCTTGCTGCTTCGCCACAGCATGTTTCTTCGAACTCACGCAGTAGTTCTTTTTGACGAGAGCTTAGCTTAACCGGTGTTTCAACCACTAGCTTAACGATTAGATCACCCACACCGCCGCCACGAACGCCTTTAACGCCTTTGCCACGCATACGGAACATACGGCCCGTTTGTGTCTCTTCTGGCACCTTAAGGTTTACACGGCCATCCAATGTCGGAACTTCAACTTCACCACCTAATGCTGCCATGGTGAAACTAACTGGTACTTCGCAGTAAAGGTTGTTGCCGTCACGCTCAAAGATGTTGTGCTCTTTTACGTGAACTTGTACGTACAGGTCGCCAGCTGGAGCGCCCTGCTCTCCCGCTTCACCTTCGCCAGATAGACGAATACGGTCGCCAGTATCAACACCAGCAGGGATCTTAACGTTAAGCGTTTTAGTCTTCTGTTTGCGACCTTGGCCATGACATGAGTTACATGGATCCTTGATGATCTTGCCTTTACCATTACAAGTAGGACAAGTCTGTTGAACCGCAAAGAAGCCTTGACGCATTTGTACTTGGCCATGGCCATGACAAGTGCCACATGTTTGTGCTGAAGAGCCCGCTTTAGCGCCACTACCATCACAAATATCACACTCAACAAGTGTTGGTACTTCGATTTCTTTAGAAACACCACGAACCGCTTCTTCTAGAGAAAGCTCCATGTTGTAACGTAAATCTGAACCACGTTGTGCACGCGCTTGACCACCACCACGACGACCACCGCCGAAGATATCGCCAAATACGTCACCGAAAATATCGCCGAAATCACCTTGACCACCGCCGCCGAAACCGCCGCCGCCGCCCATACCGCCTTGTTCAAAAGCGGCATGACCGTATTGGTCATAAGCTGCTTTCTTTTGTGGATCGGTCAGGATCTCGTACGCTACTTTTACTTCTTTAAACTTCTCTGGCGCAGTATCGTCACCTTGGTTACGATCCGGGTGAAACTTCATCGCTAAGCGTTTGTACGCTTTTTTAATATCGCGCTCTGATGCATCGCGGCTTACGCCTAATACTTCGTAAAAATCACGTTTTGACATGTTCTAGGTCACCAAAATAATTGCTACTACCGAATGATCACTTCAGTAGTCTGTGTATCAATCTAGATAAAAGTTCTGTCGGCTGAAATACCGAATAAAGCTATTATCTAGATAGACAAGTCTAAATACAAATTTACGGGCGTTAGAGTTACCTCTGACGCCCGTATATTTAGAAATCGAAAAACGACTTTTTCTAAGCTAAAACACGTTAGTTCAAGGAGAAGGCACGGACTTTCTTAACCAACCAAAAGGTAAGTGTAAGTGAGTACCTTCGACGCAGAAATCACGTGTTATAGCGACGAAAAATTATTTTTTGTCGTCTTTAACTTCTTCAAACTCCGCGTCAACAACATCGTCGTCTTGCTTAGATTGTTCACCAGCGTCAGCACCTGCTTGTTCAGCTTGAGCTTTCTGTTGAGCAATTTCCATTAGCTTTTGAGCAGCTTGCATAAGTTCTTGAACTTTAGCGTCGATAGCTTCTTTGTCGTTACCAGACTTAACTTCTTCTAGTGCCGTGATAGCCGCTTCGATCTTCTCTTTCTCGTCAGCAGGTAGAGCTTCACCAGCTTCTTCTACTTGCTTCTTAGTGCCGTGGATCATTTGGTCAGCTTGGTTACGTGTAGTAACTAACTCTTCGAACTTTTTGTCCGCTTCTTTGTTAGCTTCTGCTTCTTGTACCATCGCTTCGATCTCTTCCTCAGACAAACCGCCTGATGCTTGGATAGTGATCTTTTGCTCTTTACCTGTTGCTTTATCTTTAGCAGATACGTTCAGGATACCATCAGCATCTAGGTCGAATGTTACTTCGATTTGTGGCATGCCACGTGGTGCTGGTTGGATACCTTCTAGGTTGAACTGACCAAGAGACTTGTTGTAAGTCGCTTGTTTACGCTCACCTTGAAGAACGTGAATAGTTACTGCGTTTTGGTTGTCTTCAGCTGTAGAGAACACTTGATCCGCTTTAGTAGGGATAGTTGTGTTTTTCTCGATAAGCTTAGTCATTACGCCACCCATCGTTTCGATACCGAAAGATAGAGGAGTAACGTCTAGTAGTAGAACGTCTTTAACGTCACCAGCTAGTACACCACCTTGAACAGCAGCACCCATTGCAACAGCTTCGTCAGGGTTCACGTCTTTACGTGGCTCTTTACCGAAGAATTCAGTTACTTTAGCTTGAACCATAGGCATACGAGTCTGACCACCAACTAGGATAACGTCAGTGATTTCGCCTACAGATAGGTCAGCATCTGCTAGAGCTACTTTTAGTGGCTCTAGAGAACGTTGAACTAGGTCTTCAACTAGAGACTCAAGCTTCGCACGAGTCACTTTGATGTTCATGTGCTTAGGACCAGTCGCATCAGCAGTAACGTAAGGTAGGTTTACGTCAGTTTGAGTAGTAGAAGAAAGCTCGATTTTCGCTTTTTCTGCTGCTTCTTTAACACGCTGCATTGCTAGTGGATCAGCTTTAAGGTCGATACCTTGCTCTTTCTTGAACTCATCTACTAGGTAGTTGATCATGCGGTTATCGAAATCTTCACCACCAAGGTGAGTATCACCGTTAGTTGAAAGAACTTCGAAAGTCTTCTCGCCTTCTACTTCATCGATTTCGATGATAGAGATATCGAATGTACCACCACCAAGGTCGTATACAGCGATAGTGCGATCACCACCTTGCTTGTCTAGGCCGTAAGCCAGAGCAGCAGCAGTCGGTTCGTTGATAATACGTTTAACATCTAGACCAGCGATACGACCAGCATCTTTCGTTGCTTGACGTTGAGCATCGTTGAAGTAAGCAGGAACAGTTACAACTGCACCAGTTACTTCTTCACCTAGGAAGTCTTCAGCTGTTTTCTTCATTTTCTTAAGAACTTCAGCAGATACTTGAGGAGCAGCCATTTTTTGGCCTTGCGCTTCAACCCATGCATCACCGTTGTCAGCCTTAACAATGTTGAAAGGCATGATTTCGATATCGCGTTGAACTTCTTCATCTTCAAAACGACGACCGATTAGACGCTTAATAGCGAACAGTGTGTTTTGAGGGTTAGTAACAGCTTGACGTTTTGCAGGTTGACCAACTAGCGTCTCGCCTTCAGTGTATGCGATTACCGATGCTGTTGTGCGTTCGCCTTCAGCATTCTCTAGTACGCGTGGTTTGTCGCCGTCAAGAACAGCAACACAAGAGTTAGTAGTACCTAAATCAATACCAATGATTTTACCCATCAGGCCATCTCCGAATATATATTATTTAGTTTTTTGCTATACCCACATATGTGGGGGTGGTAATCAGGGAATCAACCCTAATACACAAAATTAAAGTGCAAATGTAATTTGCTTTCGTATGCACCATAGATAAGGGCTGCAAACTGGTTTTCAAGGGAAAAAGTAAAAAAAATCTGATTTTTTCCCTATCTTTCTGCTTAAGAAGAAAAAGTAGCTCATCCCTTACGGTTTAAGGCGCCAAAGTTGACACATTCATGCGTTCACCTTCAGCAATAAAATAGTCGCCCTATTCTATTTCACATAAAAAAAGACCTTCACTAGGAAGGTCTTTTTCAAATAACGCTTGTTCAGTTAGTTATGGATTCGCAATATTATTGATTGAGAATTAACTGGTAGAAGCTCGCTTGTGTGTAGTCACCCGCTTCCATACCACGCCACTCACATGCCGAACTCGACTTCTTAGTGTTACATTGATTGTATGCACCCGCTTTGAAGTACATCCAATCTTGACCATAGCCAAGATCAACGTCGTGTCCTTGATATTTACCTTTCGCCAGATCAACATCATATGTCTTCACAATTGGATCCGACGAGTTTGGATTCTTAGTAAACGTTAAGTGCATGATGTTATCTTTAATATTTACATCATATGAAAAAACTTCACCTAACTTAATGCCATCGCTAGGGTCAGAACTGCCCTTTTTCAAATTGTATTGACCAAATACATCATGGCGAATGTCTTTACGAAGTTTCTTTCCATTTTCATCTTTCGCGTTTTTCAATTCTTTCGGCGGGTTGAGCTCGTAGTTCCATGTTAATGAACCATGCTCATGCTCTGGTAGTTTACGGTAAACAATTTTAAGAGGTTCATTGTCCGAGCCGTGAATTTGCCCGATGACGACTGAAAATGCGCCTGTTTTATTGTAGTTACCACTGGTACTCACCTGATCGACAGAAAGCGTCGCCGTCATTTGGCCGCCAATAGAGCCAAACTCTTCTGCATTCTTATGGCTCGAAATAGCAAAGTTGTTACTCGGAGCTGAGTAACTATCCGCCAGCATTGCTCTTAGCTCACTACGAGTGTTCTTACTGTTTGGTGTCGTTGGTGCCGTATTCGGAGCCACAAATACCATCGCCCCAGATTCTGCATCAGTGTAGAACCATTTCGGGTGAACGTAAGGTGTGTCTACATTCGACAGTTCTTTCTTACCGATCTCTAGCGTTTTGCCTTTTCTAGATCCTTCGGTCGTTAACTCAGGTAAGTTAATTTTCCATTTAGATAAATCAAAGTTTTGTGCTGGTGCTTTTGCAGGGTCAAGATCAAATTGTTGACCAACATTGATATTTGAAGCGAGAGCTGGAACAGCTAAAAGAGTGGCCGTCAGTAAGCTAAGGTAAGACAACTTCATTATTGGGTTTCCTTTATGTCGTCAGAATGTAGGTTGTCAAAACAATAAAATAATATTGTATTATTATATGTGATCGAGATTAAATATTGAAAATTGATGGCCTATTACGGTGCCAGAAAAAATAAAAAATGAGACTTACACCAGATACTCCCTATCGATTGACTAACCAATTCAACAGATCCGACGCACTTTATGACAGACACAAAAAAGCCCCGCTCTCATTGAGCGAGGCTTCCAATTATCAAATCTTAATTAGGTATTAAGCTTCTGCTTTCTGTAGTTCAGTTTCTTCGTTCTTTTCAACGCCGATTGCGCCTTCAGACTTAGCAACGATAGTGTTAACCGCTGTATCACCTACTACGTTAGAAGAAGTACAGAACATATCGTTGATACGGTCTACTGCAGCAATGATAGCTAGACCTTCTGGTGGTAAACCTAGTTGGTGCAAAAGAACACCGACCATTACAACACCGCCACCCGGAACACCACCAGCACCGATAGACAGTAACAAGATAGTTAGACCAAGAGTAAAGATGTCAGCAGTGTTGATTGGTTGACCGAATGCGTTTGCTACGAACATTGTCGCTAGTGCGATGTAGATAGATACACCAGACATGTTCATTGTCGCGCCTAGTGGAACACCGAAACCAGCCACTGATTTAGATACACCAAGCTTTTCAGTTAGGGTGCGCATTGTTACAGGAATTGTCGCATTCGAACTTGCTGTTGATAGTGAGAAAAGGATTTGCTCACGGATTGCACGTAGGAATTGCTTAGGTGTAATACCTGTCGCGATGCCAACCATCATTGGGTAGAAGAAGAAAATCCAGAACACTAGCATTGCAACAACCAGTGCTACATAACCAGCTACCGACATTAGCGTGTCTGCATCAAGTGTTGCACCTAGTTGAATCATCAGTGCGAATACACCAAACGGAGCCAGACTCATTACTAGGCCGATAAGCTTCATCATGATTTCATTAGCCATCTTGAACGTTTTGATCGCTGGACCACCACGTGAGTCAAGCGCTTGAATAGCAAGGCCTGTCAAAATTGCCATGAAGATAATTTGTAGCATGTCGCCACTTGCAAACGCCTGAACAGGGTTGCTAGGAACGATATTTACAACTAGAGAGAAGATATCTGGAGTTTCAGTTGTTGTTAGTTGAACTGTCTCTGAAATCGTACCCGCTAAGTCTGCGCCTGCACCTGGTTGGAAAATAAGGCCAACAGTGAGAGCTGCAGAAATCGCGATGATGGTGTTGATAATGTAAAGAGCAAAAGTTTTACCACCTAGGCGACCGAATGAACGGATGTCTTTCAATTCAACGATTCCACATACAATAGAAACGTATACCAGCGGAACAACCAATAGTTTGATCAAAGAGACAAACATCCCACCGACACCTTCTGCTAAACCAAGCAGGTAAGTATCGAATACCGCAATACCGCTGAATAGGTACTGAATAGCAGTACCAATAAGTAGGCCAGCAAACAAGCCTACAAAAATCTTACTTGAGAGCGATTTATCCATCGTTCTTCTCCAGTTTGTTGTGTTTGAAATTTGTACTTTTATAGTTATATATGCGACCAAAATCGCTATATTGCAGTGGATTTTACATACAAAGATAACAATTAAAAGCATTTATTTACAAAAACATTACAAATGTGACATCAAAACATTTCACAGATATCAACTAGTTTCATAATATAAAACTCTAAATTAATAATCTGGGTAAAATTAAAGGAACGACATTCTTAATGCACCAATGATGACTATTTACGTGGATTCTCAAGTGATAGGCATAAAAAAAGAGAGGCATAAGCCTCTCTTCTCATTTCACATTAATTAGTGAATTATTTCGCGACCGCTAAAAGTCACTTAACGATAAATTACTTAGCAACCATTACCATCGCAGGGCGAACTACACGACCGTTTAGCTCGTAGCCTTTTTGCATCACGAACATAACCGTGTTTGAATCGTGGTCAGGGCTCTCTTGAATAGACATCGCTTGGTGGAATTCAGGATTGAACACTTCACCTTCAGGATTAATCTCTTTAAGGCCAAATTTAGCAACAGTATCTACGAATGTTTTATGCGTTAGCTCAACACCTTCAAACAATGGTTTAACCACTTCGTTTTCTGCATCTGCAGCTTGCATTGCACGCTCTAGGTTGTCGATCACAGGAAGTAGACCTTCAGCAAATTTGTTCAAAGCGAATTTACGCGCTTTATCAATTTCTTGCTCGCTACGACGACGCATGTTCTCAACTTCAGCTTTTGCGCGAAGAACAGAATCTTGCTGCTCTTTCACTTTAGATTCGCTAGAAAGCAGTGCCGCTTCTAGTTGAGCAATTTTTGATTCCTGCTCATCAGCCGCGTCTTCATTCAGTTCAGCTTCTTCAACTTTCTCTGCTTCAGCAATGATCTGATCTAGTTCTTCTTCGGTTACTTTGTTTTCTTCGTTGCTCATGATATCTCCAGAATTCGTTTTCAATGCCAGTGACAGGCGTGTTTGCGCCTCAAATTGATATAAAACACTCGCATAGACGTTCAACTTGCCTTTATTATGGGGATGAAGAATTTTGATTCAAGCCTAATTCGTTTGGAAACGTTATGAAAAAGCCATTTGAAGTCATCGCTATTATTGGTAAACCTCGAGATCAGCAAGCAATTCAGACTCATAGAGAGCTCTATCAGTGGTTAAGTACTGAGGGTTATCAAGTATTTGTTGATGATAGGCTCTCCAGTATTTTGGACGATATCCCACAAGAACATTTTTCTAGCCTGATTGAGTTAGGTAAACGAGCCGATCTCGCAATTGTTGTGGGTGGTGACGGAAATATGCTCGGTGCGGCTAGAATATTGTCGCGTTTCGATATTTCAGTCATCGGTGTGAACCGAGGAAACCTTGGCTTCCTAACCGATCTCAACCCTGAAAACTTCCAAAGCGCACTTATCGATGTACTCAAAGGTGAGTTCATGGAAGAAGAACGCTTCCTACTAGAGACTGAAATTCATCGTCATGGCCAAATAAAAAGTCATAACGCAGCGCTCAACGAAGCCGTACTTCACCCAGGTCAAGTCGCACACATGATCGAGTTCGAAGTGTATATTGATGACAGCTTTGCGTTCTCACAGCGTTCTGATGGTTTGATCGTATCGACTCCAACGGGTTCAACGGCTTACTCGCTTTCTGGTGGTGGCCCTATCTTGTCATCAAGCCTCAATGCAATCTCGCTAGTGCCAATGTTCCCACACACGCTTTCAAGTCGTCCATTAGTGGTTGATGGCAAACGTCGTATTAAACTTATCGTATCGCCTGATAACCGCGGCACTCAGGAAGTAAGCTGCGATGGTCAAATTTCACTGCCTGTTTCTCCTGGCGATGAGATCCACATTTACCAAAGCCCGAATGTACTCAAGCTGATTCACCCTAAAGACTACAACTACTACCATGTCCTACGTAACAAACTAGGCTGGTCAAGTAAGCTGTTCTAATTGAATTAGCGACTCTGGCAGTAGACGAAAATTTGAAAGGTTGACGATGTTCGTCAGCCTTTTTTTTGCCCGTCGAAACCTTATAAGTCCTCATAGCCCTAATGTACCTCATCCCTTCACGCCCAGACTAAGTTGGGAATCTATAGCAGTTTCAGTAGCCTACAGGCAACCTCAATTCTGAGATCTGTCACAAAAAAATTTCACCTGTCGACTTTACTGTATAAAGAAACAGTATATACTGAGCTTATATACAGTATTGTTCAGTTATACAGGTAAATAAAAATGCTGGCTCATTTAAGTGTTAATAATTTCGCTATTGTTAAGTCTTTACAGCTAGAACTCTCTAAAGGCATGACAACAATCACCGGTGAAACGGGTGCGGGTAAATCTATCGCTATCGATGCTTTAGGCTTATGTCTTGGGGGAAGATCTGATGCAGGAATGGTAAGACAAGGAGAAGATAAAACCGAAGTCAGTGCCGCTTTTTTACTTGAGAACAATCTGCACGCTACACGCTGGTTAGAAGACAATGAACTGCTTGATGGCAGTGAATGCATCCTACGTAGAACCATCTCCAAAGAAGGTCGCTCTCGTGCATTCATCAACGGTAGTCCTGTCCCTCTTTCACAATTGAAATCACTAGGGCAGTTGTTGATCAACATTCATGGCCAACACGCGCACCACCAGCTGATGAAAAGCGACCACCAAATGGCCATGCTTGATCAATACGCAGGCCACTTAAACCTATTGAAATCGACACGTAATGCTTACCAAGCATGGCGACAAGCCGATAACCACTTAAAAGAGTTACGTGAAAATAGCCAGCAAAACCAAGCTCAAAAACAGCTTCTAGAATATCAAATCAAAGAGTTAAATGAGCTATCTATTGGGGAGGAAGAATATGAAGACCTCGAACAAGAGCATAAGCGCCTCTCCAATAGCGGAGAATTGGCCTCAACCTGCCAGCAGGCTATCGAGCTTATTTACGAAGGCGAAGAAGTTAATGCGCTTAGTATTCTGCAATCGGCCAATCACTCCCTAATTCAATTAGCTGAGCTTGATGAAAGGTTAGTTGATCTGCCCAACTTACTCTCTGAAGCCATCATTCAGATTGAAGAGACCAACAGTGAACTAAGAACCTACCTAGACAGCATTGATGTCGATCCAGGTCGTATGGTTTACGTTGAAGAACGCTTCTCAAAAGTGATGTCGATGTCTCGCAAGCATCACGTGTTGCCAGAAGAGCTTTACAAGCATCACCAAGATTTATTACAACAAGTTGAAGCGCTTGATTGTTCCGATGAAAAATTGGATGAATTGGCAAACGAGGTAGAAAACCAATACCAATCGTTCGTTGCTAAATCAGAGAAGCTTCATAAATCTCGAACTCGTTACGCAAAAGAGCTCAACAAGCTGATCACGCAAAGCATGCACGAACTGAGCATGGAAAAAGCACAGTTTGCCATTGAAGTGAACAACACCAACACACACCCTTCTCCATTGGGTATGGATAATGTGACCTTCATTGTTTCGACCAACCCAGGCCAACCAATGCAGCCCATTGCTAAAGTAGCCTCTGGTGGTGAACTTTCACGTATTTCATTAGCGATCCAAGTTATCACAGCGCAAAAAGTGGACACACCAAGCCTGATTTTCGATGAAGTCGATGTGGGTATCAGTGGGCCAACAGCAGCAGTTGTCGGAAAAATGCTACGTAAGCTGGGCGAATCGACACAAGTAATGTGTGTGACGCACTTACCTCAAGTTGCCGGTTGCGGTCACCAACAACTGTTTGTAGCGAAGAACACGAAATCAGGTAAAACCGAGACCCAAATGCACACGCTTGATGAGCAACAACGCGTCTCAGAGCTTGCTCGACTGCTTGGTGGCAGCCAGATTACCGAATCGACACTGGCCAACGCAAAAGAGTTATTAATCGCTGCTTAGGTTACATATTCAGCAACTTTCTGATAATTTACCGAAAAATCTTGCCAATTTTGCAACTTAATTCAAAATTGCCAGTCATAACAAGCTCAAAGCGCAAGGAGCTTTTTACTTCTTGCTGGAGCTTGTTTATTATCAGGCAGTATTTTAGCGAAGAAAGATCTCAGACTATGCGAATTAAAAAGTGGTTAGTTGCAGTTCCACTTGCACTAACAATGTTGACCGGTTGCTCTCTACTAGAGAAGTTGGTTTATCGAATTGACATCAATCAGGGTAACTATGTTGAACAAGAAGCTGTCGATCAGCTGAAGTTTGGCATGACAAAAACACAAGTTCGTTACGTTATGGGCTCACCTATGCTTATCGAAAATGGCTACCCAGATACGTGGTACTACATTTACCACCACACAAAAGGCCATGAAGACTCGATTCAAAAAAATCTTGTTGTTAACTTTGATGCAACGGGCACCTTAGTGACGATCAATGGTGATTTTGAAGCCAGTGATGAATTCTTCGAAAGCCTTCGCTAGCTTTCAACCAACAAAGCTTTCCAGTCAAAAGCTATCAGTCGACAAAGCTCTCAGCCGACAAAGTAAGAATCGCAAAAGCCTGCTCACATGAGCAGGCTTTTTAATATCCTGTAACAAATTAATCTTCATTTTCAGGCTAACGGACACAAAAAAGCTCGCCAATATAGCGAGCTCTCTTCTTACTCAAATTTGTTTAGCATTACGATTTAGCTGCAGCCGCTTTTGCTTGTTCAGCACGCTTACGGCGAATCTCTTTGGGATCAGCTAACAGTGCTCGATAAATTTCGATACGATCTTTATCTCGAACGGTTGCATCTAACTTAACGTTGCGGCTGTATACGCCAACTTTATTTTTCGCCAAGTCGATTTCTGGATACAACTCTAAAACACCAGACTGCGCAATAATCTCTTCAACGGTCGCGTTCTTATTTACCACTAAGGTAAATACACGCTGCTCATGTGGAAGCGCAAACACAACTTCTACGTGGATCATATCTGATTCAATAGTCATGGCTTAGTAAACCTGTTTCGCTCGTTGAGTAAAAGCACTGACCATATTGCTTGTCAGTTCATTGAAAATCTTGCCAAATGCCATTTCAATCATTCGACTAGAAAATTCAAATTCTAGTTTAAGTTCAACCTTACATGCTTGGTCGTCTAGAGGAGTGAAATACCAGCCCCCCTCCAGCTTCTTAAACGGGCCATCTACCAGCTCCATTAAAATTTCAGCACCATCCGCCATTCGATTCGACGTAGTGAATGTTTTACTGATACCAGCTTTAGAGACATCAACCGAAGCCACCATCGCGGAATCTGAAGATTCGATCACACGAGAACCAGAACATCCTGGCAAAAACTCAGGATAACGAGCAACATCATTGACCAAGCTGAACATCTGGTCGGCACTAAAAGACACTAATGCTGAACGAGTAACCTTTGGCATATAGACTCCTGTTAAAGACAGCGTTACATTAACACAAACTGCAATTTTAATTGTATTGGGCCAGAGCGCAAATAAAAAGGATTCCCCATCTAGGGCGCATTCCGTATAATGAGGCCATTATGGCAAAGAATAAATCAAAATCAAAAGCCGGTAGTAATACCATTGCGCTTAATAAGAAAGCTCGCCACGAATATTTCATCGATGATGAGATAGAAGCGGGGCTTGAGCTACAAGGCTGGGAAGTAAAATCCCTACGTGAAGGCAAAACCAATATCGCAGAAAGCTACGTATACATCCGAGATGGCGAAGCATTCATCAGTGGTATGACGATTACTCCGCTAACTCAAGCGAGTACTCATATCGTGGCGAACCCAACACGTATCCGTAAACTATTAATGTCGAGAAAAGAGCTCGACAACCTTATCGGTCGTATTAACCGTGAAGGCATGACACTTGTCGCAACCGCACTTTACTGGTCTCGCTCTTGGGCGAAGATTAAAGTTGGCGTAGCGAAAGGTAAAAAGCTGCACGATAAACGTACTGATATGAAAGAAAAAGATTGGGCGAGAGATAAAGCACGAATTATGAAGAGTAATTTGCGTTAATTTTAAGCACTTAAACGCACAGTGCTAGACAGGCAAAGCTTTTCTGGTACTATGCAAATAACACTTGGGGCTGATTTAGGATTCGACAGGAATTTTGAAGTCTGAGGTGCATGCCGTGGGGCGGTTGGCCACGTTAAAAGCCGCAAAAAAATAGTCGCAAACGACGAAAACTACGCACTAGCAGCTTAATAACCTGCTCAGAGCTCTCTTACCCTAGCTTCCGCTCGTAAGACGGGGACCAATAAGAGATCAAACCCAAACTAGCTAGCGCGGATTCTCCCACCTGAGAGGAAAAGCGCGAATTATAATTCAGGTTAGCCTTTAACTAGCGTGTCGGTTCGCAGGTTGCTGGTGAAATTAAAGATCGACTAAGCATGTAGTACCAATGATGAATGATTTTTGGACGCGGGTTCAACTCCCGCCAGCTCCACCAAACGTTTGGAAAGGGCGATAAGTTACTGACTTATCGCCCTTTTTTTGTTTGTTTTTTTGATTCGTGTGCACTTGTACTAAAAGTTGGTACTAATGCGATATCTAAAAATTTCTTCATCGGGAATCTGGCAATTTCGATTTCAAGTTTCTCCCCAGCACCGTCACCTATTCCACAATCGACGCGAAATCAAAGTTTCCCTTCGTACATCTTCACGAGACTTAGCTCTATTGCAAGCATTGGAGCTAGAACTCAATATTCGAAAACAAATAGCAACGTCATCCGACATTGGTAGTTATCAGATACAGCCACAAGTACCTCAATGCTATGGGCGCCCTAAGCGCTCCCTAAAACGCTTAGAGCCATCAGTAGCATTAGATGAATACTACGAGTATAAAAAGGCACATGTAAGCGAAAAGACTGCTCGTGGTTCCTACATGAAATGTAAAGTTGCACTAGAACTACTCAATAAGCAATCTATACCATTGATCAGAAGAATAGACGCAGAGCAAGTCAGGAAACAGCTTTCCAAGTACCCCTCTAACATCAAAAAACATAAAGCCTTTGATGGATTAACAGGAACCGAGGCCATAAAACTCAATCAAGATCTGAGTTATCAAGTACTCAGCGAAGATAGTGTTAAAGACTATTTCCAAAAACTGTCTTCTTTCTTCAAATGGTGTCGACAAATGGAATATACGGATATCAATCCATTTGAAGGTTTTAGGTTCGCTCGCAAGAAGAAAGCAAGTGAGGAAAGACACTCATATTCGAAAGACGACCTAGCCAGGATCTTCCAGCAAGATATTTTCACGAAGCACAACTTTAAACACCCGTATCAGTACTGGCTCCCGCTTCTCGCAAGGTTTTCAGGTGCTAGATTAAATGAGCTGTGCCAGCTTTATGTCACTGACATACATCAAGTCGATGATATTTGGTGTATTCACATTAACGATGTTCACCAAGATAAAAGACTTAAAAATATAGGTAGCCGAAGGTTTGTTCCAATACATTCAGCTTTGATTGAGCTTGGGTTTCTAAAATACATAAATACACTAAATACCGACAGAGTTTTTCCGGAGCTAAAACTAGAAAGAGACGGATATGGAACAGCAGCCTCAAAGTGGTACGGACGTTTCAAATCAAAACTGGGCTTCAGAAAAGGACTAGACTTTCATTCATTTAGACATACTTTTGCGAATGATCTAAAGCAAGAGCTAACCTCTCAATTCATTACCGCTCAGCTACTGGGTCATAACAACCAAAGTGTTACGTATGACAGATATGGTAAAGACTTAAATATAAAAACGTTAAAAGTTAGCATTGAGATAATCAGTAATAATGACACTCGATTCGTTAATAAATATTAAAACACAAGCAGAATTAATTAAGAACATTCCCATCAAATAAAAACCAAATTACTTGTTTTTAAAAACACTTATTAAACCAATATTTGTTTTTAAAAACACTTATTAAAATAACATTTTGTTTTTAAAAACAAAGTTAAGTAAGCTGTTGTTTTTAATAACATTTGATTGAAAACTTACGATTGAACAAAAATAAAGCAAACAGATGTAAGTAGCATTATTTCTAACGAAAAACACTTGCAATGAAAATACATAAGACGGTATTAATAAAAAGGAAATCAATACTGGGAAATATAATGAAACTCTCTTGTTTTTTGAACAGAATAGCTTTGTTCATTAATAATAACTTCGCTCACACTTTCTATCGAAAAAAAGAAGATCTTTTTTCTGTTGTGATCAGACAATATAAAGAAGATCTAAGAACTGATGGGTACAGCGAACACTCAATCAATACGAAGATCTCAAAAGTAGTTCAAGTTATTGAGCTTACTGGAAAGCAAAAGCTAGGAGACATCACAGGAACAGAAGCACGACTAGCAAGGGAGCAACTTAAACTCTTACCTTCTAACATGCACAAAATGAGTGAATTTAAAGGTCTTGATTCAACTTCAATAATCCAACTAAATCGTTCACTCAACAAGCCTTTACAAGCTCCATCTACAGTACAAGGTAAGCTACACGAAACTTCAACGTTCTTTAAGTACCTAATCAACAACCGGATTGTTCAAATGAATCCTTTTACCAGTTTGAAAATCGGTTTGTTCGATCAAGACTCGACTCCAAGGAAACCACTAACTGATGAACAACTTTCTAAGTTATTTGACTTAAAGTGGTTTAAAACAGCTCACCCGAAGAAAAACTTCCAATATTGGATTCCTCTATTATTGAGATTTTCCGGCGCTAGAGTGAACGAAATTGCACAGCTAACGAACTCTGACATCAAGCAAGTTGAAGGGATCTGGTGCATAGCCATACACAATGACAAGCCATCGAACAAACTCAAGACAAAAAACGCCAACAGAGTGGTTCCTATCGCCGATGCGCTACTTCAGCTAGGTTTCTTGGAGTTTGTAAACTCCAAGGAAGGCAGACTTTTCCCTGAAATACCAATGTACCGAGGAACATACAGCGGTTCAGTCTCAAAGTGGGCTGTGTATTGGAGAGGGAAACTAGGCTTTGGGCGCGGCAATGATCTGCACTCCCTGAGACATAACTTTACAAGCGAACTAAAACAGGGAGGAGTCAGAGAGGACATCGCAAGTGAAATAGTTGGACACTGCACAGAAGGTTTTACATACAGAGTTTACGGGCACTCACACCTTCTAGAAGAACTACATCGTTGTGTAAACATGATTAAAACAAATCATATTGAGAACGTGGCAATATTCCACTCGGCAATTAAGGTAAGTCAATGAGTAACACTCTAGAAAAAGTACTCGGGCTCTTAAAAAATCAAGTGGTCGAGTTAGCTGGCTCAAGAACTCAGCCTAATGAAAGCTGCGGTAGAAATACTGAGAATCAGGAACCAACCTCGAAGAATTCACATCGAGAAAAGAAGGTTGATTTGTCATTGAACTGGGAAAAACCAAGGACTCTGCAAGGCGAACTACCGACTGTCCCAGAATTTCTCCCGAAATTGCTACCAGACGTAATAAGTAAAGTCGCTATGTCTGAATCAAGAAGAATGGATAATGCTCCCGCTGAGTACGTAGCTGTATCAACTCTTGTCTGTCTCGCTAGTATTATCGGTAATACCGTAGGTATAAAGCCGAAGCTCAATGACTCAGGTTGGTTAGTATTTCCGACTCTTTGGAGCATGATTGTAGGTTCTCCATCGATGAAGAAAACCCCAACAATGGAAGTAGCCATGAGATTCCTAAGTAAGTGTCAAACTGAGTACTTAGATCCATTAAATCGTGAGAAAGCTAAGCAAGCTGAAATTCACAACAATGTAACTGATACAAGGAAAGAGTCCCTATCTCAAGAAGCTGAGTACGCTCTGAGTGAGGGGGATATAAAACTAGCAAATCAGCTAGCTAAAGAAATATCTCAACTAGAAGAACAACCTAGCTCCCCGCGCTCATTAATTATTAATGATGCAACAATTGAAGCGGTTATCATTCGTTTATTACATAACCCTGTGGGAATACTCTTCTTTCGAGACGAGCTATCCGGATGGTTCGCAGAGCTCCAAAAGAAAGGACGAGAACACGAAAGAGCCCTCTACTTACAAGCATTTAATGCTTCAAAGACACCGTATATTGTTGAACGAGTCGGACGTGAGAACATAACCGTTCCGTCATTAACAATCTCAATTCTTGGGGGAATTCAACCTAAAAAACTCGAAAGTTTGTTAGCGGCAAAACAATCGGGACAAGATGACGATGGTTTATTTGAAAGGTTCCAACTTTGCGTATATCCCGATGAAAATAAATGTTGTTATGTTGATGAGTCACCCAATGAAGAAGCGATTTCAGCACTGTATTCTGTATTTCTCAAGCTAGCAGCTCTAGCTGAGAGAGATGCCGTCATTTGTGAATTCGATGATGAAGCACAGGAAGTCTGGAATAAATGGTCTTTACAACACTCTAAGTCGATAAAGGCTGTAAATTCTGAGTGGCAAGCAATGAAAGGGAAACAACCAGCCCTTTTATCTAAACTATCGCTTATCTTTCACTTGGTTGAAGAGGCTGAAAAGTGTAATTCTCAGATATTTTCGTTCTCGAAAAAGATCGGTGTAAGACACTTGAAACGAGGCATTGCATGGCTCACATATCTAGACTTCCACTTAGAAAAGATTATGCAATTAGGTCGTAATGAGCCCAATCTAAATTCTGCAAAATCATTACTGAAGAATTTAGCTAAATTCGAAAACAAGTTTACAAAACAACAACTCGCCCAAAAAGGGTGGCGTTGTCTGAAGACGCCAGAAGATAGAGAAAAAGCAATATCCGCTCTCGTTTCTTGTGGGTATATTCAAGAGGTAGCTCAGCCAAATAAGCACTTCGTAATCCATCCTGATTTCTGTCGGTAAAAACAAATAACCTACAACACCTACATAACTATCAATATGTAGGTGTTGTAGGTTCTCAGGATCTACTAGCCTTTAAATAAATCTTTACCATCAACCGCGAGTCGGCAATAAATGAAATTTATTGTTGGATCGTGGTTAACACTCCCACTCAAATCTCAACATAGGGAACTGGTCGTGAATCTCACTAATGAAGCGACTCGTGTTATCCCGTCCCCAATTTCTTGCAACATAGAACTCTTCACCTTGGTAGCTCAACTCTGGCTCTCTATTAGCACGATATTTTTTGTATTTATCTTCAGTCCCTTTGATCTCATCTAACCTCTTTAACAACTGAAATGAGCAACTTTTGTTATTTCGCAAAAACTTAAAACCTTCACTGTCAATTAAGCCGTATTTATCCAAAGCTCCGACTGCACAAAAACCCACGTCAGATTTTTTAAAGCCTTGCTGGTAAAGTTCATCATTTACATAAAGGTTAAGTAGAGAGCGATCTTTACTGCTCGATCTCGCAGCTCGCTCTTCTCTTTTCTTATGGCGAACTTCAATCTGATAATCCAATGCTTCAGGGAGTGGAATTATTTGTTCTACATTGAGCAAAAGGCGCTCATCTAGTCGAAGTGGGTTTAAACGAACACAGGTGATGTCTAGCCCCATATCATTAACCCAAAGCACCGATGTCGTGATCTCTTTGGAAAAATTTCGCGCAGCAAGAACAATGCGAACATCCTTGCCAAATTCATCTTCTTGAGGCGAATCCCAATCAAGAAAATCAAGCAACGAGCTTTCGGCATCCTGCTCTTGCTCTGTCTTAGCTAAGAACTCTTTATAAGCACTAACAGCTTGATCCCAAGTAAGGTTAGCCACCATAGCGGCATAACGAATGGCTTGAAGCTCCATATGACCACCATCGTCATCCCTTTTTAGTTCAATGACGACGAGGTTCGCTGATTTGTCTATCCCTAACAAATCAATACGGCGATTAGACTCTACAAAATGGCCGTACTCTTCTGCGATCACCAGAGTATCAGGGCTAATAGCCTCGATATTGGCTCTCAATAAGCGTTGAATATCTTGCCTTTCCTTTAGCTTCTCTACTTCAAAAGAAGTCGGTTCTATCTTAACTAGGGTATCTTTCGCTAACTCATAGATTGCCATTTTCTTACTCCTTATACCCACTCAACATATCAAAGATAACCCGTGCAAACTGCTGAGTTTTTGTAGGGTCAGAAAGCAACTGCATCATCTGTTCTTGATGCGCTTCATTACTTCCAAGAATCGCATCATCAATCGCTTGCGGGAAATCACCTAGCATCGCCTGTTCACGCGTGTTATTGGCAATTTGACTCATTACCGCTTCATTCTCGGTGAGCTTGTCTCGAACAGTAAAGGCATAATTGATCATGTCTTTGTCTGACAGATTATCAGTAATGAACACTTCATTTAGCTTATCGAGGATATGAGAAAGGAACTCTTCCTTCTTATCTTTGGCCTTTGCAGTACCGATATCGGTACTTGGCTCAAGTTGGTAGTCAGGAGCATCTTCTTTGAGCTGTATATCTTGCTGGCGGATCTTAGATAGACGGTAGTGGCTCATTACCACGTTATCTAAATCTAACTCATCTTCCTCAATCACCTTCTCACGCAACAACGGGCGCAAGTGACGCGCATACAAGCTCAGTTTTTCTAGCTCTTTATCATCGTAATCAACGAGCTGAGACATAAACTCATAGAAACGGGTAAAGCTGCCGAGATCCTTCTTGAATACCTCAAGACGGTCTTTCTCTTGCTTGCAGTCTTTGAAACTATTCTCTGCATTGGCAATAAGAACAGCGTCACCCGTTTTCTTAGTGCGTTCAAACATCTCTTTGGCTTTAATATAAGCCTCTACCGCTGAGGTATAACGCTTTTGCCAACGCTCTTTGGCTGGGTGACAGATGTTACTGATTGCTGCATTAGATTTGTTCTTGGTGAAAAAGGCTTCGCAAAACTGCTCTACTTCAGACCATAAGAAGATGCCACTGGTACGTAGCTTCTCATACAGGTCAAATACCATGCTAGGATCGGTTACATCCGCTAGCTCTGCGGTTTGATAATAGGGCTGGAAAGAACCCAAAATCTCATCTGGCTCATTGTAAAAGTCTAAGACGAAGGTGCCTGTTTCTGCCTTACCCGGATAAGTACGGTTAAGACGAGAAAGTGTTTGAACACACTCAACGCCGCCGAGCTTCTTATCAACATACATAGCGCATAGCTTAGGTTGGTCAAAGCCAGTTTGGAACTTGTTCGCGACAAGCATTACCTGATAGTCATCACTATCGAAGGCTTTACGCATATCCCGACCTTTTAAGTCTGGGTTCATGTTCTTCTCAGTGAACTTCTGATCGATATAAGCAAAGCTATCAGGATCATTGGCGTTAAATTCGACTTCGCCCGAGAAGGCTACCATAGCGCGAATCGCATCATAGCCACTCTTGTTCTCGGCGAGCGCATCCGCCACGTACTTATCAAAAGCTAGTTTGTAACGCACCGCCTCTTTACGAGAGCTAGTAACCACCATTGCTTTAGCCTGACCACCTAATAAGCCCATGACGTTATCTTTGAAGTGTTCAACAATCACTTTGACCTTTTGAGAGATATTGTGATCGTGTAGGCGCACCCACTGACTTAACTTCACCTTAGCTCTCTTGCTATCGACTTCTTTATCGGCGGCTTCCATCTTCTGCGCTAATTGATACATCACCTTATAGTTGGTGTAGTTCTTTAGAACATCGAGAATAAAACCTTCTTCGATAGCTTGGCGCATCGAGTAAACGTGGTATGCCTTAGGCTTATTCTGCTTTGATGGCGCAAGTTCAGGCTTAGGTAAACGCCCAAATAACTCCATAGTCTTTGGCTTTGGGGTTGCCGTGAATGCGTAGTAGTTGAGATTGGCGCTGCCTTTACGTGCAGCAATGGTCGCATCCAAAATATCTTCCGAGGACAACTCGACATCATCATCGGCTTCTTCGGTCATCAATACTTCTTTTAACTGACGAGCAGTAGAACCACTTTGTGATGAGTGCGCTTCATCCGCGATTACAGCATAGCTACGCTCTTTCAGGCTGGTACTGTTTTCTATCGCACGTAACACAAACGGGAAGGTTTGTATGGTTACGATGATTATAGGTTGCGAGTTCTCTAACGCTGAAGCCAGCTTCTCAGACTTAGAACCATCGCCCTCTTTGTTATTGATACGCCCTACCACACCATCGGCATGTTCAAATTGGTAGATAGTATCTTGCAGTTGGTCATCAAGAACGGTTCTGTCAGTTACAACAATGACAGAATGGAATTGCTTGTTACCTTCAGCATCATAAAGCGTAGAAAGCTGATGCGCAGTCCATGCAATAGAGTTCGACTTACCCGAGCCCGCACTGTGCTGCACAAGATACTTGTTACCAGTACCCTCTTCGATAGCGGCGTCAATCAGCTTAGTCACGACATCCCACTGGTGGTAACGCGGGAAGATAAGCGTTTCCTTTTTGTATTTACGCCCTTCCCAGTCTTCCTTCTCTTCAATTTGAAGGTGAACAAAGCGACCGACGATATTCAATAGGTTGTCAGGGACTAACACCTCATTCCACAGATAACCCGTGGCATAAAGGCTCTTATCTTTGGGTACATCATTGCCCGCACCGCCTTCTTTAGTTCCTTTATTGAAAGGAAGGAAGAAGGTGTCATCACCTGCCAGTTTGGTTGCCATATACACTTCATACTGGCTCACAGCGAAATGCACCAAAGCACCGCGCTTAAAGCTCAATAAAGGCTCTGGTTTCTTGGTCGCAGGGTCTTTCGGTAGGCGTGTACGTTTGTACTGCTTAATCGCGTTCTCTACCGCTTGCTTGAACTCTGATTTCAATTCAAGCGTTGAGACTGGTAAGCCGTTAACGAACAGCACCAGATCAATACGCCATGCCTTAGCCTTTTTACCTGTCGCTTCTAGGTGCTCTTTAGTGGCATAAGGGCTATAAACAAGCTCAGGAACGATACGGCAGATATTCTGCTGATAACGCGCCAAGGTTTCAGGGTTTAGATTATGCTCCGGCTTAAACTGACATAATGAGAAACGTGCATTACGGATCTTCAAGCCGTGACGAAGCACACCCAAAGTACCAAAACTACGTGAGGCTTGATCGGTGGCGTTCACATCGGCTTTTTTTAGTTGAGCAACCAGTGCTTCAATATAGTGACGGTCGGACTCATTCGGGTAAACCTTACAAAACTTCTCCCACTCTTTGGGTTGCGTTTCTTTAACAAAGTTCAGCACATCCTGTTCGTACAGTGCTGACTCTCGGTTATAACCTTCGGGTTTACCTTCTATCCAACCATTCGCCACCATCTGACGAATGATGTCATCTTGGAAGATACGCTCTTGAGTTGAATCAAGCATGATTACCCCCTAAGTTAAACCACCATTCTGAAACAAGGTTCGTGAAATGAGAAAAAACAAGAAGAACCCCATCATGTGAAACACACCCAACAGCAAATAGTGCAATAAAGTATGGTGCATATAAATCAAGTGATGCTCTATATCTTATTTGAGCATCCCACCATGTTTGATAAATAATCATCAGTGCTTTTAATGAATGAACAAACGCTATAGGGCTAGCCAACTGAACAATATAAACCCTCTGGTTTTCATCTCTATCAGTACTACTATGGTTGTACAAGTCATACTCTATCTGTGAGTTAAAAAACCAATTTGGATGGATACGAGTTGTCAGCGTCAAGTCCCCATCATGAGCAATACCCGGATCATCAGGACTCAAGTTCGCTGGAGCCACATCAACAACAAAACCTGAAACTTCAAAGGGAGGTTCGTTAGGAGGTGCGGGTCTCTCAAAAAAGTGATGTTTTAGAACCCTTGAAGTCCAATCATTTCGTATCACAGCCTGATACTGAGCAGCATAAGCATGATAACGAATAAGCAAAAAGCCGACAGAGAGAAGCAACAGAGTCATGACACCATCCATATTTTCAAATGACAATTTGAAAATAAATGTGTTGACCTCTTCCAATTGAGCCTTGGTTAAAAAACTAGCTAGAACCAGCATAGATATAATAACCAACAGCCGCCTTTTTTGTGCTAACGGTTTATCCTCTAAAATCGTGCTACTCAGTTCATTTGGTGTCATTACTTACTCCATCAAAATCACGCACATCGATTTTTCCGGTAACGGCGGCTGAGATTAGGGCGGTACGGCGCTCTCGCAGTAAACTAACCTGCTTATTAGCTTGTGTTTCAAGTTCTTGGAACTTCACCAATTTAGACTGAACATACTCAACAATCTCGATTTGCTCATCAATCTGTGGGAATACACCAAATACCTTTAACAGGTTCTGTATAGACAAACGGCGTAAAGCTGCCCCCTTAACAAAGCTCTCTACCTGCTCTTTAACAAGAGAGCTTTGAAGAATGAAGTCCAAAAATTCGGGGGTAACTTTTGCTCTATCAGGACGAATTATGATCAAAGAGGAAGCCACAACAAAATCAATTTGAGAAGGTGTTATAGCCGTTTGACCGATAGTCCCATCCTTACTGAACAACACGTCACCTTCAAATGGCATACAACCTGTTTTTACAAGGTATTGATAGCTTGAAGGAGACGTTAACAGAGCACCATTAAAATTGATAACGCCATCTTTAATATCTCGAATAGATACAAAGTAATGTTCACCACCATTTGTCTCAGGTGATATATGAGCACCATCCGTGACTTCCGAACATTTGTATTTGAACAGGCAAACATCCCAATGCTCCGGCACTTCCCCCAGCCACTCCACACCGGAATCTTTCATCTGTGCATCTGCATTTAGTCCTTTAGTTACCGCATGACTGATCACCGCTTGGCGCTTTTCTTTTAGCAGCTTGATAAGTTGCTGCTGCTTGTCGATCAAAGTATCGATTTTGGCGATTTCGTGATCGAGGAAGTGAACGATGTGCTCGACGTGAGCGAAATTTCTAGGAAGCGCTACCTTTATGTCGCCAACAGTGTCTGTATTGAGGTTGAGCTGAGTTCCCATTTTACCCAACCCCTTATACGCTTGCTCACCAGCGAAAACGTAGAAAAGATATTTATTTGGTATTTTCAAGTCTGGAAAGTAAACAAAACCATCGTGAATACACGCTTTAATTTTGTTTATACATGGTTTTCCTACTGTACCCGCAATGCTCAAGAAAAGCTGGTTTGGCTCTAACCTGACGCTCAAAGAGCTACCTAGCTCTGACAATGTCTGAGTAGTGGTTTCTAGGAACATTTTGGAAGCAGAAACATCAGCAATCCTTACCCATGCATATTCTCCCTCTTCATCAAAGTATTTAGGGTCATCAATCGGACGAGGTGATGCCCCTCGCTTTACAGGGCTGAGGTGCTTGATCTTAATAATATCCCACTCACTTGGAACATTTTCCAACCATTCAACGCCAGAGTCCTTATATTCTGGATACGCCTGATATCTTTTGGTTTCGCTCAAGACTGTCATTACGAATGCACCTCTTGCAGTAGTTTCATAATGTTTTTACTCACCAAATCTAAATCAGCATCAATTACTTCTAGTTCACGTGGTGGCTGGTAGACATAGAAATGGCGGTTAAATGGAATCTCATAACCCACCACACCAATCTCATTGTCTTTGTCATCGCGCTTGTCAGCGTTAATCCACGCATCGGCAACGTGTAGCGCGACTTCTTTATTGAAATATGTTTCGATCAACTCAGAGGTGCTTACACTTGGATCTAGTGGCACGTTCTCGTTATCGCGCAGGTCGCCATCTTGCTGGAACTCAACTACTTTACCTTTGTATTTAAACGCGCCGTATAATGGCTGTGCATCTTCTTTTAGGGCTTTTTTGACGACAGGTTCAGCCTCTTGGTTTTTCCACGTTACCGCATCAAGGAACTGCTTTTTCTCTTTGGTATCCAATTTGATACCTGTGTTTTTAAGCGCACCTTTCAGCGTCAATTCAAACTGGTTGAAGTCATCAGACTGGTGCGTTTTCCCACCAAGAGATTGGCCAATTTCAGCTTGAAGCTGTTGGGCTTTTTCCATTAGAGATTTTTGGAATAACCAAACTTTGCTATCCAAGACATCTTTGATTTGCTTCTCTTTTAGCTCTAGGAAATCCGCTTTAATTAAGGCACGAACCTCAGTTTCAACATCACCTAACAGACCATATGCCTCGTCTGTCCACTCTGAACCAAACTTCTCATAAATTGCAGGCATAACTACATTAAATGGCTTAGGAGCAAAACGGAGAGTATTGATTCGCTCATCCGTTAGTTGTGTAGACAAACGTAAAGGGCGCTCAATCGTTAGGCGGCGATAACCAAACTCGTGGGTACTGAAAATCTTGCTGGCGAAAGTTTTAGGTGCTTCTGTTTTTGGTTTCGCTGACTGACGTCCACGATTAGACTTTTGCTCTGCTGGCTTATCAAGCTCACGAGCATCAACTACTTCAAAATCACCAAAGCTACGCGTAACAGCTTTAATATCGTCTTCACTCATTACGTTACGCTTAGAGCCTAGCGACTTACGCATCTTGCCACACAGGCTAGAGCCATCAATTAATTGAACTTTGCCTTTACGTTCTGAGGCTTTCTTGTTGCTTAGCACCCATACGTAAGTTGCAATACCTGTGTTATAGAACATGTCGGTTGGTAGCGCGACGATAGCTTCAAGTAAGTCAGCTTCAAGGATGTAGCGACGAATTTCACTTTCACCACTACCAGCACCACCTGTAAATAGTGGCGAACCATTCAGAATGATGCCGATACGACCACCATCCGTAACACTACCGTCAACAGCGTGAGTGTCACGCATTTTGCTGATCAGGTGCATCAAGAACAGTAAAGAACCATCAGACACACGAGGTAAGCCCGCACCGAAACGACCATCGAAACCTTTTAGGGTATGTTCGTCTTTGATCTCACCTTCAATCTTCTTCCAATCAACGCCGAACGGAGGGTTCGATAGCATGTAGTCAAATTGGTCTGCTGGCAGTTGGTCATTAGATAAGGTGTTACCTAGTTTGATACGGCTAACATCTTGCCCCTTAATCAACATATCCGCTTTACAAATTGCGTATGACTCTGGGTTTAACTCCTGACCAAATGCACGCATCACTGCTTTAGGGTTCAGCTCATGAACATATTCCATACCTGAAGATAGGAAGCCGCCCGTACCCGCTGTAGGGTCGTAAATGGTACGAATAATGCCGTCTTTAGTCAGAGCATCATCATCTTCCGTAAACACAAGCGATGTGGTTAAGCAAACAATATCACGAGGGGTAAAGTGCTCACCCGCCGTTTCATTCGAGCTTTCAGCAAAGCGTCGAATCAACTCTTCAAATACCAAACCCATTTCATGGTTGGATACTTTGCTTGGGCTAAGGTCGGTAGTCGCAAACTTCTTCACCACCTTGTATAACAAGTCAGCGTCATCTAAAAGACTAACAAACTCATCAAACTTAAAGTGCTCAAAGATTTCACGAGCGTCTGCCGAGAAACATTGAATGTAGTTATCTAGATTATCCTTTATGCCACCCAACCCCATCTTACCTAGGTTCATTGGTGAGGTATTGAAGAACGACAAGCCTTTTTCGTTGCTAGGTGACTGAGTCGCGCGAAGCAGCATCTTCTCTTGAGCTTCTTCAGGTAAGTTCATTGCTTTCACTTTCTCAGCCTGAACTACGACGGCATCTTTGCTTTCTTCTAATACACATTCAAGGCGACGAAGAAGAGTGAAAGGCAAGATAACGCGCCCGTATTGAGATTGTTTAAAGTCACCGCGAAGAAGGTCGGCAACCGACCAGATGAAGGCCGCTTGATTGTTTGATGAAGTGCTCATGGATAAATAGCCTCTAAACGATTATTTTTGTGTAGTTGTTTTTGTTTATGTATTTGTTGGTGAGATATGAACATGAACTCAACATCGTCACTATCAGGTAATTTTTTGCTATAAAAGTAGAACGCTTCTAGGCCGGAGTCCTCTTCTAGGTCAATCAATCTCACAAAAGGAAATAGTTTAACTTTGTCTTCGCTATTTTGAGATGATACAAAATAAAGCTCATCATCTGCGAATGGTGTTTTCGATGACACTTTTTTTAAGCCAAAGGGATAGCACCCTAAACCACTGTACTCTTCAAACTCATATGTATATTCTTTTTCATTCCAAACACCTGAAATTGGCCGTACTAAATAGTAACTCCCAAAAAACTCATGGAATATATTAAGGAAGTCTAAGTATAATTTATCAACTTTTTTAAAGATTCCCCTTGCTGCCGATTTTGTTGGGTAACTTCCATGACCAGACGTATCATTCCTTATAGTTACACTCTTATCAAACAACTCTAATAATTTCTCATTAAAAATAACATCAACAAGCAAAGTCTTATTATTCAAGTTAGAAGATTCTTTTATTATCTCTTCAAGTAACTTAACCCATGTTCCAAAAGTTGCATTTTTAAGAAAATGTTTCTGTGATCTTAATATTTTCAAAACATGATCCAATCCAGACTCTTTCTCGACAAAACCTAATGCAACTGACACAGAGAATATTGATAGGCATTCAAATAACTTAAGTAATATTTCATAGCGAGCTTTATAATCAACTTCACTTATACTTCCATAATGATGCATTATATTAGCAAAAGGGTATGGTGCTAGCTCTATCATTCTAGAATGAAGGTCTTTATCAACAGGTAAACTATAACGTTCAAGACTATAGTCATTTTTGTCTTCCATCCAAAGATCAGTCTCTAGAGTCGACAATCTTTGCTTCCATTTAGCAGTTTCATCCAGAAGCAAAGCAATCTCTTGTTGTGTCTTTAATTCTGGAAAATCAATATACTTTCTGAGGATGTTATATTTGTTCGGGGTATTTAAAACACCACTAGAACTATAGGTTATTAGCCACTGCTTCCACTTTTCGCTATTAAAAAAATATTTCAAATAGTCTAAATCAAAGTCAAAACTTAATGAAAATAAGTAGTACTTACTCTTATCAACGGATAATAAGTGGTTTTTCTCTTTGAATATTACTTTATTCCACCTCTTAGATATTGCTATGTCCCAGCATTCATCATTCTCTTTAAAATAATATCTAAATTGTTTAACCGCATTTTCATTTACATCATTAAGTAGATCAAATGAAAACTCAACACCAATTTTACCTAAAGCACCATCTTTATCATCAGTATAACTCCGATCAACCTCATAACCTTCATGAATATCATTTAACATCTCAACTAAGTGCGCATTAGTATCGACATTTAAAGGAACACGCTCATACTCAAACTTTCGACTATTTAAACCAACCTTAACCTGCCTATATTTAAAGTCATTGTTATGTACAATTTTACAGCCATCTCCACCTTCAAAATCGTAATATTTAGAAACCAACTCAGAAATTGAATTATCATCAAGGTAGACATTTTTCATACCTACCCCTTTTTTTAAGTTAAGCCCTAAATCACCACCATCTATTAATTGAACGACGTTCTTTCTTTTTGGCTTTTTATTGCTATTCAATATCAGGACATATGGTTGAACCGACGTGTTATAAAACATATTTTTAGGTAATGATACAATAGCTTCCAGCAAATCAGCTTCAATAATATATCGTCGAATTTCACTTTCACCACTACCAGCATCACCACTAAATAAACAAGTACTATTCACTATTATACCGGCTCTGCTTCCACCTTCACTCTTATCTTTGAGCTTACTGATTGTATGAAGTACAAATAGCAATGTCGCATCAGAAGCTCTAGGTAACCCTGCACCAAAACGTCCATTAAAGCCTTGCTCTTCATACTCATTCTTAATTAGGCGCTCTACATTACTCCATTTTAACCCAAATGGAGGGTTAGAAAGTACATAGTCAAATGTATCAGTAGGGAGTTTATCTTGAGAAAGAGTGTTACCTAGTTTGATACGGCTAACATCTTGTCCTTTAATCAACATATCAGCTTTACAGATCGCGTATGACTCAGAGTTTAGCTCTTGACCAAATGCACACATCAAGGCTTTTGGGTTCAGCTCATGCACATACTCCATGCCTGAGGATAGGAATCCTCCCGTACCGGCCGTAGGATCATAAATAGAACGAATGACACCATCTCTGGTAAGAACATCATCATCTTCCTTGAGCACAAGAGATGCAGTCAAGCGTACAATGTCTCGTGGAGTGTAATGCTCACCAAAACTCTCACTTGAGCTTTCAGCAAAACGACGATTCAATTCAGAGAACACAGTCCCCATTTCATAATTTGAGAGGGTACCTACACTTAAATCGAGCGTAGCAAATCTTTTAACAAAAGCGGACAGTAAATTAGCTTCTTCTAATAAAGATAAGGATTCATCAAATTCGAAATGTTCAAAGATATCTTGGGCATCTTTAGAAAAGGATTGTATATATTTGTTTAGATTAGCTTTAACATCACCTTCTAACGTATCGACAAGGCTCATTGAAGATGAGTTAAAGAAAGAGAGACCATTTGTAGCGCGTAACAACATCTTTTCTTGCGCTTCTTCTGGTAAGTCCATTGCTTTAACTTTATTAGCTTCAACTACAACAGCATCTTTACTTTCTTCTAACACACATTCAAGACGTCGAAGAAGTGTAAATGGCAAGATGACACGTCCATATTGAGAGTGTTTGAAATCACCACGAAGTAGGTCGGCAACCGACCAAATAAAAGCGGCTATTTGAGAAAGGTTTATAGTGGTCATAAAGAAAAAAACCTGAAGTAGCAATATGCATAATTCAGGGAATTATATCTGAGTAGTATCTATCTGTCTGATATGTTGAACGTTATTTCATATCTAATTTTTGCTTTGAGCTCGACGCAGTATCAACACTATGTGGAGAAGGATATTGGATAGCCGTTGCCATAACCCTTTTCGCAATATCTTTGACAATTGAGGCAGCTTTTGCATCAATTTCAGTTTTTACGTCCAAAGGAAATAGAGGGTAACTCGCATCTAAAATAATTTGATCTAGCAAATTAAGTGACAACAGATTTAGCTCTAGGGTTTCTAGCAACCAGTCATAACGAGATGAATTCTCTTCCTGATCTTGTTTGCTGATGAATCCGGAATTTTGGCAATGCTTCAACACTGCTAAACGGATTTGTTCTGACTTCAATTCTGGTGTTGTCATGCTATTGGCTAGCAATTTCTCAAAATTTTGTTTTTCCATGGTTTTCTTTAAACATACAAATTGCACAAAACCAGTGCAACTTTTACTGGGGGGAGTTGAGAGGGGGTATCCCAATCTCACCAGTGGCCAAAAAACTCAGCGAAGCATGAGGTTGGCCTATCTGGAATACTCATGAGTACAGCACTATTGAAATAGGTTGTTTGCATTCTTAATCGGGAAATTAATATGCTTAATAAAAAGCATGATTAAAAATTGGACAATAACAACCGAAGCAGTAAAACATGGCACCGATGGAGTGATGGCAAGGGAGCGCTACCTATTAGCTGAAAACCATCCAAACCACAGAACCACAGAAGCGATAATTTCATTGTTTGGTAGTGCAAAGAGCTCACAACGGATTGCTCTGGTTGGGGAGCAGTTCAGACTAAGCCAGCACCTCAATCGCAAAGGCGGAAGACGGTTATCCAGCTACGCGATGGAATACTGCTTAACTCTGCCAAAAGGTCATAGACCAACACCTGAGAGTTGGAAATCAATCATCAGTGATTGCTGTTTGGCAATTAGTAAGCAGCTCGAACTTAAACCAGATGAGCTTAAACAGTTCAAACCTCAAATTCGCGCGGTATTACACCAGCAGCAACAATCAGGCGTTCGTGGCACAGGTGATCACGTTCACCTCATCATTGGAAAAGTTATAAACGGTAAGGTATTGAGAGTCCTCCAACAGAAGAAGTGTACCGCTTTGCTAAAACAGGCATTTAACGCAGCAGTGCTTAAACATACAGGTTTAGACCACAAACAATATAAGCCTCACGAACTTAACAGAGGAAAAAGACTAGAAACTTGGAAATATCGAGAGCAAAAAGCGACAGATTCTATAAACATTCAAAAGCTACTGATCAAACTGCAAACTCAAGCGGATAAGTGGTTTTTAGCTAAAGAGAATGATGATTACAGACAGCAAAATAGACAAATGAATCGATTGATAAAAACTTTTGAAGAATTATCTCACGCAGAGCTACCTAGTCACCAAAAACACAATATTCTGAAATTAAAAAATGAGATTGAATCTCGTTCTAAACGAAAACTAACGCCCTAACACTCTCGGTTCAACTCCCAACATGGGAGTTGAACCGAGAGTGTTACATTTGGTCGATGATCACCAACTTAAACACCCCATTGAAAACACCTACAAAACCTACTAACCTATGGTACTAATTCATTCATTGGCACATAGATCAAAAACAGCAAGCCTTTGATATCAGTAACTTAAGGTAGGATTGCGAACGTCTCCCGCCAGCTCCACCAAACGTTTGGAAAGGGCCAACTCGAAAGAGTTGGCCCTTTTTTTATCTTTATTTTACTAGCCATAACAAGGAAAGTTTCTTTTTAACAGTGACTTACCTTTAGCACGTCAACAATAAAAAACCACACATCCCGTTGCTGAAATGTGTGGCCGTCTAGAACTGTTATCTTACGAACTTAGATAAGTTCAGGCGTTAATCCATCTCGCCCAGCAAGTAATCTTCATTACTGCTCACTACTGCGCCGTGCTTTAAGAAGTTCTTACCTAGGATCATGCTGTATTCAAAGCGAGAGCGATCTTGAAGGTTTACCCTTACCTCTTTCTCTAAGTCACCTAACTTAACCTTCATTTCGACGACAGGGCGAATGTTCACCTTCTCGCCTTTCTTGGCTTTAATACGCATCACATCAATCACTGGCTTAGTGAAATCTTGCTTATCGCCTTGGTTGTTTTGGTAGGTAAAACTCACCATGTCTTGGCCATCTTTCTTGAATCGTTTGATGTTGACTGCATTCATTGAGCTGACATCCGCGCCAGTATCCAACTTGGCAGGGAACGTCATGCCGTTGACTTCAACAACTTCGATGTGCCCAACTTTAAATAAAGGCTCCGATTTCAAAAGGTAGTCAGATCGAGTATTCACATACACCCCATCTTTCGCCATCTTTTTGCCTAACACGAAGTAGGACTCTTTCTCGTTGCTATTAAGTACGTCGATAGCAAATTCTTGTTGGCGAACTTTACCAGCACCTAAAAATTCACCACTTACAACTGGGCGAACGTCATCCCCAACTCGAAGCTTTTTGATTATTTTCTTAATGACTTTCTGTTGCTCACCATTCGCATCAATAAGGAAGAATTCAACAGAAGCATCTTTGCCTTTACCTGTCATTTCAAAACTGTCGACCTTCAACAAAGGCGTGTTGACAGTAAATGAAGCAACAGCCTTCATAGGGAAACCATCTAATGTGATATCTTCTTCCGGTGAGATAATCAGTGGCTCAGTCTTCTTCGCGACCTCGCTGAAATTCTCAGAACCTTCAGAAAGAATATTTTCAGCGTTGGTATCAATCATGAAAAGTTCGCTAGCGGTGCTGGTTCCAAACCTCAACTGTGACTCACTACTTGAACGGTCACGTAAGTACACTAGAACATCTTTAGTGATGTTTTCATCGAGTTGAACAGGTACATACACCAAAGGTCTCTTCTTACCACTCACGCTCAACATACGAACTAATGGCAGTGTCATTTCTTTTTGCTTACCGTCGTTATCGACCATATCAAACGTGACTTCATTGTTTTTCTTGTCTACATCGATATTTTTTGAATGCAAAATACTGTATCGATTCTTTAAAGAGAAGGTCCCATTCATCGCCATTCCTGAAATAGACACTACCTCTTTTCGACCTACTACTGTCGCGTTTTCCTGCTCTTGCAAGTAGTCATAGCCCGCAAATACTAAAGCGTTATCAGCAAGAAAAGTTTTGCCAATCAGCACTGGTGCTGAAAAATGGCTTCTGTCGGTAAGGTTAACGTCTGTTTTTAATTCTTGATCCGCAATGGTGAGTGACATTTTTACGGTAGGACGAAGTAAAGGCGTGCTGCTGGTGCGGCTACGTATCATGCTGACACGCTCTAAAGGCGCTTCGATTAATACCATATCTCCCGTGCGCGGGTTTTGAACTTTAAAAGACACCACAGCCTCATATTTCGCAAAGGCACTGCCATTCCAATCATCGTAATCAACATCGGAATTATTCAACAAGTCTTCGGTTAACGCCGCCATCAACTCTTTGTCTTTAAGATTCTTATAATCGGCATTCGTGCTCTTCACATGAATATCTTCAGCATGCATAGAGGTAGTTTCTGCACCAGTGTCGATTTTGCCAATGAAAGGAACGTCTTTTAGCCCTTGAACGCTAGAGAGGTATACATTCTCAGTACGGCCTAATACCGCCTTACCATCCAATTCATAAGTTGGGTTTTGAGTCGTGTGCGAAGTGTCTGTAGCCAAAGCATATTGTGAAAAAAGTAGCGTACTTAGAAGAGTTAGAGCCAAAGGTATCTTTTTCATTAGTTGGTCCGTTGTGATCAGTTCACTAATAATACTGGCGTTTCGGCGAAGAGTTCCCCTACCAGCACAGGTTCTCACATAACGTTAACGCTATGAGTTTTTCAATGACAAACCGATGACTTTGCAGAGCAATACCTTATCGATTATTGACTAATGGATACCCAATAACCTTTTTAATGCCTAGTGTTATATTGAAGAAATGAATATAAAAAAGGCCAACGACATACGTTGACCTTAGCGATTCAAAACACACCTTAAGCAGGCTTAACTTGCTAAAACACAAACGGTTCTAGATAAACATAGCACTAAAAAGTCCCGACTGTTTTCTTTGCACAGATAGCGCGAGCTTTTTCTGCGTCCTCACCTTTATTTTTTGAATCACTGTGGTTCTTATTTAAACATTGTCGATAAGATTCGATGTAACGCTCAAATAACACCTTTGCTTCAGGTAGAGGTTTATCGAGCAGTTGGGTAACGAACTTTCTTGATCCAACCTCAAAATGTTGAGTATCGATTGGGCTATTCCAATCCCCTCCCCAGATCATAAAACCATGATGGGCGAACAGCTCAACCACTTCTTCTGCCATGCCTCGACGTTCAATTTCATCACGCGCGCGAAAACGAGTACGATTCACATAGCTTGTCGCAGATTTTGAAGGCTTTACCGTGATTTTTCCGTTGCTATCGAACTCTAAGAAAGGGTTTTGAACTGGGTTGATGTCTATTGCCACACCATACGCATGTTTCGACCAACCTCCTCCGCCTGTAATAGGACGAGCGTTAAACGCACTGCTGTTGTTCGCATCCATTGAGGCGTTATCGTCACCTCTGAATTCACGCATTAAACGAGCGGAATGAAGAGGAAAATTGCGCAGTTTGAGCTCTGAAAAGATTTGTTCAACAGCCGGCGCAACAACATCAAGCACAATCATGTTCCCCTGCTGCGTTTCGCCCTTAAAGTTAACGAAATCGAAATCCACTTTGGATAATCGCTCACAACCAACGGGGGCACCGCTACTCAAGACATTGTTCTTTTTCATCATGTCGCATTGCCATTGAGATATAGGGGCAACTTGAGCATAACTCGCAGCACTAAGCACAGTGGCCAGCCAGCCGACAAAAAAACGTTTCATATCAAAGACTCAAAAATAATAAGAGTGGAAGTAAACAGGGTTTGAAAAATAACACATTAAACAAAGCTAAACGCACGCTTTGTTAGCGCGGTTTATTCCAATAAACAATCTCTCTAACTCGTCCGTTCTGATCTGTGTCAGGAGCTCCACCAACATCAGAAAGCTCAGGCAAGGTCGATAATTGCGGAGCGTGACAGGCAACCAGCATAAGTACGAACGCATCGTAAATATCGTCTATTGCAACGTCTTTACGCTTTGTGTTTGAAATGGCCAACAACAAACCGTCACACCATTGAGGGGCTAGTTGCTGAATAATAGAAAGCCGTTCATCTTTGCCTTCTTGTGTTCGTTTGGAAAAGGTCAACGGTTCGCCTTTCAAAGCTGCAAACACGACCTCAGGATGTGATTCTCTTATAGAAAGATCTGGATGAGCTTCAATGAGTTCATCAAGCTCACGGATCTTGGGCACAATTCCCCAAGTCTGCTTAGAAAACTTCTTATCAAGCTGCTCCACATTTGCACTGCACGCCGCAATGTAATCGGTTTGATAAACCGCCTCACGACACGGTACCGGAAACACCGAAGATCCACGTTTGCTGGTAAGAAAACGCCTTGCTGCTTTGTCGCATAATCTATCCGGAGTCTGTGAATCGCTAAAACCAATCGGCATATCGATTAACGTCGTCGAACCTGCAAGTTCATCGACTAACTCATCGAGCGTGTTTACCACTTTGAACGTAGGTAGCTCATTGCCAGAGACAATCCAAGCGATCCACCCCGCCTTGCAGCCATCAATTCCGATGTATTTCATTGTTGTCTTGATAGTAAATCGCCTCAATAACTCGTTTATTTTCTGCTCAGTTCCACTCACTGATCAGAAGTCGACTTTTTACTCCACGTACTTGCAAGCCCATTGCATCAAACACCTCTTCAAAGTCTCGACACAGTGCTGGTATGTTGGGTAAAGAAAGTGCCGCTTCAGAAAAAAACTGCTGTTCAAAATGATCAGAGTCGCTCCACGCCAATTGCCACCATTCAAGAATCCGAGACTTAGACGAACGAAGCTTTTCCGCTGTGGGAACTTTATCACTTTTACTTAGGTTCTCTTTGCTCGTAGTTGGAAAGAGGTTCCACTTATCGTTGTTTGGCCAGTAAGCAAAAGGCAAACAGTGATCAACGTGATACTCATTTTTCAATGACTTTCCACTCCAGACGCTAACAATGTCGGCACGATTAGATCTAAGTTGCTCGACACGTTTACGCACATCGCGAGTGTCGTGGTTTTGATCGATCCATACCAAGCAGTCGTGATAAGTCTGTAATGAGATATTTCGCTGTCGGTTTAACTCGAAACGCTGCATCTCCATGACCCATTGATTCACCACTAGCGGTTCAATCCAAGAGTGGTAGATTCTAAAGCACTCCCACAGGCTTTCATCGAGAGTGAAATAGCCAAAACTTTCTAGGAACTCACTATCCATGACCAATGATTCCCGGCTCTTCCGTCGTTTTTGAGGAGGGTATATATCGAATAGTCTGTTGTCTTTCGAGCCTTGATAAATAAACGTCACAGGCCCTGATTTAATGGTGCTAATCGTCTGTGAAAATAGCTTTTGTAAAGCCTTGGCTTCCTCGCCCAAAAACATAGTTCCAATAGCTAGATCATCGGCACTTAAGTGCTTGAGTTTGTTCCAGCCATCTTCTTTTACAAACCCAAGTCCCTTCGTTGTGTTGCTATTTTGCTGAATCCCAGTGCCTTCTATATCGATATCAATCAAGCGCTTAAACTGTCTAACCCAATAAAGAGCGACCAAGCCCATTGGAAGTGAGATTTTCCCATCAGTTCGATCAATCACAGCGCCAGAATGAGCATCAGCTATTCTCAGTAAGGTTCTTAACAAGGCCAACTTGTATGTCGCTGACTTATTGTCATTCACAATAATGTGTCGCACCTTGTTCAAGTCACCGGAACCATCATCAGGTAATGTCATCACCACGGTTTGCCACCACACTTCACTGCGGTTCAAAGTATCTTGGCTATCATCGACATGACGAACCAACAAGGCACTGTTTTTTGATAACCGCTCAAGTTCTTCAACTGAAACTTGGTACCCTTCTCGACTATCCTGAAACTCCCCATGACGCAGAGTAATCACCAACTTGCCGTTTGGGGCTAATAAGTTAGACAACTTTCTAAATGCACGCTCTCGATAGGACGGGGCTAAGTGCATCCAAACAGCACTCACCAGTATCAGGTCAAAGCGCATTCCGAGGTTTTCAGTGCGGCCAAGCGAAGGAAGTGAGTCATCAATCCATGTAACACTTGGCCCGGTATATTCAGAGCCTTGCTCGCGTAATGAGTCACTGGGTTCTATTGCGATAACGTCAGCCCCAACTTTCTGCATCCATAACGCATCACGTCCACTACCAGCACCGACATCTAGCACTTTATCACCCTCTAAGGGCCAATAAGCTTGCCAACTTTGATGTACCGTCTCGAACGTCACTGAGTTGTACTGCTCACAAAGTGTGTGGGCATTTTTATCGTAAAAAGGAATCGATGAGGACATATGCGCTATTGGAGTAAGGAAATTAACACCATAGTAATGGCGGCCATACAGGATTACTAGCGGCACATGTAACTTCAGCTACATCCATAAACATTCATCGTTAGTCACTGTTTTATATCAATATATATCTATAGGACGATTCCTGTAATCTACGACTTAAAATTAAACTCCACGGAAAATGAAACAAACCAGGTGCAAGGTGACACGTGAACAGGGATAATTATTTTGATGCTACCCCAACCTCACCCCCTGCAGAATTAGACTAATGAACACATACTCACATATAGATACCCCGTTCAACCTACGCCACACCTGTTGGTTTTGTGGTGAACCTTCCAATGATGTTGTTGAATTTCCTAAGACAGCGCAAGCTGTTGCCAAGATTGGTCACTCACCGATAGCACTGCCGGCTTGTAATGAGTGTGCGAGAATTAACTACTCAAAGAATCTGACCTCAATTTGGGCTGTGCGCGATCAGATAAAACACGCACTCATCGATAAATATGCAAAGCACTTAGGGGTTGGTGAGAACTGGACGGAGCAAGAGCTTATTGATTCAGATTTCTCGGGCTCGACGCTTGGCGGGTTTGGGCGCAGTGCTTGGAAGATGTATCAAATCGCCAAGCAGCGAATTGACTATAAAGGTTGGCCTTTGTCGGTTGATGACATTGTAATCGAGGCCTACGACGAAACCAGTGGCTTTGAATTCGACGGTACTCGTTATGCTTCAATCAATTCGTGTATCGACTACTTCACCAAGGCTGCGGGCGTAGACAAAGAGCTGCTATCGCAACTTGTCGACATCGTTTCAACTGACCGTTTTAGCTACGCGCTTCGAATCGCCAAGCTGAATAAGAATGTCTCTAATACCAAACGCTCAGAGATCATCGAAGAGGTGTTACAGCAAGAGTCTGAGCAAGAAGAGATACAGCTTGAGCAAGCCAATTCACTGTTCAACCCAAATGTCGAAGAAGTCAGCATTTCAGGTTCGACGGCTCCGGTGTTCGCTATTCAATGGGCAATGATGAATAACGTTAAAGATTTAGCTCACCTTTGTTCACTCGAAGATGATTATTTTGACTATTTCGAACACTTAGGAGGTCCTGCAGCTTTCATGTCTTATAACGGCCTACAACTCTACTTGGAATCGCGTCAAGATCCTGAATGGGTAGAAAAGTCAGATCCAAATAAACAGTATTGGTGAACATGCCTCGCTACTAGTGAACACGTGTAAGCTCGATGATCGTGTCAAACACCCATTGTTAGTCCTTGTTTTATATAAAGATCTAAAAACAGAACCCTATAACAGTTAATTGTTGCAATTCGGTTAAATAGAGTGAAAACTTCAAGCATCTAAAACTATTTAATCACTGCAATCTTGCGGTGAGTAAGGAGTGAATTGTGCTTGCTGTTCTTCGTATAATTTTGGCTACGGTGTTTATTATTTTCACCACCCTCTGTGCTTTTGTTTACTGCTTGTTTAGCCCCAAGAACCCCAAGCATGTGTACGTTTTCTGTCGTTGGTTCAACCAGCTACAAAAGATCGTCGGTGTAAAACTGGTGCAGCGCGGCCTAGACAATGCGCCAACGTCAGAAAAAAGCGTCTACATCTCTAACCACCAAAGCATATTGGATTTTGTCACCGACCCAGGAATGCTAAGGCCTCGCACTGTTTCATTGGGCAAGCGTGATTTGTTGTATGTGCCTTTCTTTGGTCTGCTGTATTGGATCACCGGTAACATCATGATTAACCGCGAAGATAAGTCCAAAGCACGTGATACCATCAAGCAAGTGGCAGAAGCGATCCATCACAGAGATCTGTCTGTTTGGGTTTACCCAGAAGGAACACGCAGTAAAGGGCGTGGATTATTGCCATTCAAAACAGGGGCTTTCCGGATGGCGATTGAAGCCGGCGTACCTATTACCCCAATGTGTACCAGCACTACGCACAATAAGATTGACCTCAACCGAGTTAATAATGGCATTGTGATCACCGAGATGCTGGAACCTATCGATGTGTCTGGATACAAGCTCAGCGACGCAAGAGAGTTAGCCAATCGCTGTCACGCACTCATGGCAGAGAAAATCGCAGAACTTGATGCCGAAGTGGCTCGTTTAGAGGAACAACAACACCCAGAGCTGGATTCAGACCGTTCTTCTACGAGCTAACTCACAACGAACACACTGAGCCATCGCTCAATGACTTAAAAAGACACTCAACGATCGCAACTCTCATTGTTCTTGTTTTACATGCCGGCGCTTATCCGCAAAATAAAAACAGGCGTTAATGGCTTTATAGAGCAATGGGAGTAAACGATGGAAGTGATTCACCATGGTGGCAAACATACTGTCACCGGATCTTGTCACGAGCTAAGGGATTCAGGCCAAGCGGTGCTCATCGACTGTGGCCTTTTTCAAGGTTTAGATCTTCAAGATAAAAAGCTTCAAGGGGAAGACACACACCCTTTTGATATTGAATTTGAAACGTCCCACCTTAACGCTCTGCTGCTGACTCATACTCACATTGACCATATTGGCCGATTACCTTGGTTACTCGCCAGCGACTTTAACCAACCGATTTATTGTACGCAAGCCACCGCAGAACTCGCTCCTTTAATGATTGAAGACGGGCTAAAACTGCAAGGGCTCAGTCATAAACAATCAAAACTCATACTCAAAAAAATTCATTCGTTGATTGATCCTAAGCCTTATGGTGAGTGGTTTTCAATCGCTCCTAAGCAGCAAAATAACGGAATGGATCATCATAGGCCAAATACTCTGTATGCTCGCTTTCAACCTGCTGGGCACATCTTAGGTTCCGCCTATATCGAGATTAAGCTATCTAGCCAAGAGATTGTGGTCTTTTCTGGTGACTTAGGGCCAAGTAACACACCACTTCTGCCCGATCCAAAGCCACCACAACAAGCCGACTATCTGTTTATTGAATCCACATATGGCACAAGTCAACATGATGATATTGCTACTCGTTCAGACCGCCTCAAAGCGATCATTGATCGTTCGCTGCTCGATGGTGGCGTCATTCTAATTCCGGCTTTTAGCATCGGTAGAACACAAGAGCTTTTGTTTGATATCGAACACCTGATCTTTAAGCATCAACTCAGTAGCGATATTCCTATCATCCTCGATTCTCCCATGGCAGAGAAAGTGACGCGTTCCTACCGACGCTTTAAAGAGTTGTGGGGGCAAGAAGCAAAACAACGTCTTGAACTGAAACGTCACCCACTCGCTTTTGAGCAATGCATTACTGTTGATGGGCATAGAATGCACAAGAAAATCGTCAATCGCCTGCGTTCGACAGGTGAACCCGCAATTGTGGTCGCAGCTTCTGGGATGTGTCAGGGCGGCAGGATAATGAACTACTTATCAGCTTTACTTCCCGATAAACGCACCGATGTAATTTTAGCAGGCTATCAAGCTCACGGAACGCTCGGGCGAGAGCTACAACAAGGAGAGAAACAGGTTTCCATCGATAACCAACACGTTGAGGTGAAGGCTCAGATCCATAGTATGTCTGGCTACTCTGCTCATGCTGATAAAGATGATCTCAATCGATTTATAGAAGAAATAACCGTGCCACCCAAAGAGGTACATTTGATTCACGGAGATCCAAACACTCAGTCTGAGTTCGCTCAAGCTTTGGTTGGAAAAGGATTTAAAGTCGTTTAAAACAGGCGATTGATTCACGATTTCTGATTGCGGTAATCCTTACGGAAAGTTCTAAAAATCACTACTGATATTTTAAATAATACCTCCCCTTAAACCTGCCTAATTTCACTATATCGGTGATATATTCTTGCGTCTTTACCGTCGTAATGTGTTAACAGTCATTAGTACTGAACAACGTTTCCTCTCATTTTTCTTCTACTTTCCCTTCTGACACATATTGTGAGTTTCGAAAATTTGTATTAATCACTATTTATTCACTTTACAAACCGACACTAAAAACAACTAATTGCATATCAATTTTAATGGAACGATTATCAAATTAGCACTAAGCGTTAACAAACACCCCCTGTAACATGCTTTATGTCACAGTAATCCTAATAGGCAGTTAAATAATTTAACACTCGGGTTACAAGTGAAGTATTGTGTTGTTCGAAAAACAATCATAAGCAAAACTAACAGGGAAAATACTCATGCAGTCATTCGTTGATTTTTTGAATGGAATAATCTGGAGTCCAGTACTTATCTACCTATGTTTAGGTGCAGGTTTGTTCTACTCCATCATGACTCGATTTGTTCAAATCCGTCACTTCTTTGAAATGTGGCGCTTGCTACTATCGGGTAAAAGCTCGTCAAAAGGCATCTCGTCTTTCCAAGCTCTGGCCGTTTCTCTATCTGGCCGTGTCGGTACAGGTAACATTGCTGGTGTTGCTGCCGCTATCGGTTTCGGCGGCCCAGGTGCAGTATTCTGGATGTGGGTAGTGGCTTTCTTTGGCGCTGCAACAGCTTACGCAGAATCAACGCTAGCGCAAATCTACAAAGAAGAAGATGAAGGCCAGTTCCGTGGTGGTCCGGCTTACTACATCGAAAAAGCGATGGGTCAAAAATGGTACGCTTGGATCTTTGCTATCGCGACTATTTTTGCATGTGGTATTTTGCTTCCAGGTGTTCAGTCAAACAGTATTGGTAATGCTGTAGAAGCTGCATTTGGCTCAGGTGACATGATTGAAACAGCTATCGGTACATTCAGTTTCGCTAAAATTTTCACTGGTACTGTAGTTGCTATTATCCTAGCGTTCATCATCTTTGGTGGTGTTAAACGTATTGCGAACTTCACACAAATCGTTGTTCCATTCATGGCACTGGCTTACATCATCATCGCGTTCGTTATCATTCTGCTAAACATCGGCCAAGTGCCAACGGTTTTCGCAATGATCATTGGCGATGCATTCACACCTATGGCAGGCTTCGGTGCTGCAATTGGTTGGGGTGTTAAGCGTGGTGTTTACTCAAACGAAGCGGGTCAAGGTACAGGTCCTCACGCGGCTGCGGCTGCAAGTGTTGATCACCCAGCTCAGCAAGGTTTGGTACAAGCGTTCTCTATCTACATCGATACACTTCTAGTATGTTCAGCTACAGCGTTCATGATCATCATCACTGGTGCTTACAACGTTCACGGCGGCGCTGAAGGTGTGTTCCTTGTTCAGAACCTAGCAGCAAACATTGGTGCCAACGGTCCTGTATTTACACAGCTTGCTATTGAAAGTGCACTACCAGGCATTGGTAAGCCGTTCATCGCATTTGCTCTGTTCTTCTTCGCATTTACAACAATTCTTGCTTACTACTACATCGCAGAAACGAATATTGCTTACCTACGTCGTACTATCAAAATTCCTGGCATGATGTTCGTACTTAAGCTTGTTCTTATTACTGCCGTTTTCTATGGCACAGTTAAAACAGCGAACCTTGCATGGGCAATGGGTGATGTTGGTGTTGGTTTGATGGCGTGGTTAAACATTGTCGGTATTCTGATCATCTTCTTCATGTCTAAGCCTGCGCTTAAAGCTCTTGCAGACTACGAAGAACAGCAGAAACAAGGCGTCACTGAGTACACGTTCAACCCTGTAAAACTAGGCATTAAAGGTGCTACCTACTGGGAAGAGAAGTACAAGCGTAAAACAGGAAAATCTCCTGAAGCTGAAACTGCAGACACTAAACCTGTAGAGCAACCTTCAGCTTAAACTCGCCTTAACAAATAGATTGCTTTAACAAATAGACCTCTTTAACTGGCTCTATTAATAACGCATAAAAAAGGGGTTAGCCATTTCGGCTAACCCCTTTTGTTTTGTTCATAACCAATAAACAGCTTATAACAAACTAACTGTTCCCGAGTTAGAGCATTAAGCAGCAATTTCTTGTGTTGCCATTTGAGGTGCTTTCTTCTCACCGATAGGCAGTACTGTGCGGCCGTATTCGTTGTTGATTACTTGTGCCATTGCAAAGTAGATAGCTGAAGCGCCACAGAAAATACCTTCAAAACCAGCGATAGTGCCGATTAGTTCGCTGCCAGTGAAATCACGAGCGGCTAGCAGGAAGAACAAGATAGTTAGTGAACCGAATACTACTTGCTTCGCAACTGGGTAACATAGAGAACCGATGAACATGAAGCCTGTGAAAATACCCCATAGTAATAGGTACCAACCCATGAATGCAGCAGGGCTTGCTGGAAGGCCCATGTAAGGCATTACAATCAAACCAACCAAAGACAACCAGAATAGGCCGTAAGAAGTAAACGCAGTTGTACCGAACGTGTCACCACGTTTGAAACACATAGTGCCCACGATAACTTGGCTCAAACCACCGTAAAAAATACCCATTGCAAGAATCATAGAATCGATTGGGAAGAAACCTGCGTTGTGGATATTAAGAAGAATGGTGGTCATACCGAAACCCATTAAGCCTAGTGGCGCTGGGTTAGCTAGTTTGGTCGACATTACGAATTTACCTTATTAAAGTGGTTGATTAAAAAAAAACGATAAAAATTATCAGAAAATTTTAATCTATAAACCGTACAACTAGGTAATCCAGTTATCGAAAACTAAGATTGTACAAATGATCTTATGGAAAATAGGTTTCATAATGAACCTATTCAATTCACCGAAACTATCAATAAACAGATTCCCTATCACGTTCGTTCCTCACTGTAAGGAATGACGAGTGAGGTAAGTGTTGAGGCAATGAGACAAAGCCTGGTGCTACGTCACTCTAGAATCGAGGGACGGGATATCTGGAATCTACTCTTCGATATGAGCACTTGCGGCACACAAGAGCCCTCTGTCACGTTCGTTACTTACTGTGGGGAATGACGAGTTTTTTTAGGTACGATAAACGAGATGGGGATGCGAAAAGAGTCTTTAGATTTGAGTAAGCGCCCCCTTAATAGCAAACGTAGGCAACAGATGGCGAGCTTTTCGTTACTCGTTTACTCGCATCCCGTACCTACTCATTGGATCGTCATTCCAGAATCGAGGGACGAGATATCTGGAATCTCGCCCTCTTCTGTAATCTTAAATTACACTTGTTGTGTTTTAGATTCAGACACTTGAGGTTGAACTTCTGAAGAAGTGTTTTTACTCGCATCGCACTTGGCTAACAGAGTCACAAGGATAAGCTGAGCAATCAGAGCTCCTAGCACAACCCATGTACTTCCCGTAAAGCCTGCCACAACAAAGCTCACCAATGCGATAGAGCCATTCATCAACGCATAAGGAAGTTGAGTCTTAAAGTGTTCAAATTGATCACACCCTGCGCCAGTTGAAGAAAGAATGGTTGTTTCAGAGATCGGTGAACAGTGATCCCCAAACAAACCTCCCGACAACACAGCACCGATTGCCACTAATAAAGGCGCATCAATCGCAAAAGCGGTTGGAATAACCAATGGCATCATAATCGCGAAGGTTCCCCACGACGATCCCGTTGCGAATGAAATAATCGCCGACAACAAAAAAGCAACGGCAGGCACTAACCAGTAAGGAAAGCCACTTTGTGCTTGTTCTGCAATATAAGCCGCGGCGCCTAACTCTTTACCGACTGTGCTTAACGCCCATGCCAATACAAGAATGATCGCTACAGGCATCATATTTCCCATGCCCTTTAAATACACCGAAACACCATCAGACAATTTTCTTACACCGTAATAAGCCATTAGCGAGATCAAGGTAATCGCAGCAAAAAAATAAGCCGATGATAAAGCCGCTCTGAATGACGAACCTGCAACCTTTTGGAACGGGAAGCCTTGCGGAACCAACATGGTGAACAATACAACGACCATCACGAGTAACGGTGCCCAAACAAAAGATGCTTTTGCATTTTTATGCGAGAAAGGATTCAAGGACTCATTATTCGCACCAGAACAAAGACCCGCTTGGCAATCACGCTCTGCCTTTGCCATTGGTCCGAAGTCTAAACCTTTAAAAGAGACTAAAGGAACAATAAAGATCGCTAAGAAAGCGTAGAACTGAAAAGGAATCGCGCCGATGAAAGCATCCCAATCCGACATGTTGACATTCAAAGCGGTAAACTCTTTTTGAATCAACCCCATGATATAAACACCCCAGCCAATAAAAGGGATAAGAATCGCGACGGGAGAGGAGGTTGAGTCAATAATGAATGCTAGCTTCTGTCTTGAAAGTTTCAGTTTATCGAAAAGGGGACGAAAAACAGGGCCGACAATTAAAGGAGTGCCTAAGTCTGAGAAAAATATAACAATTCCACCTAACCAAGCAGACACTTGAGCTTGGCATTTATTGCTTACCCACTGAGTCACCCGCTTTGCGAATGCGACACCACCACCGGACTTTTCCATCAAAGCAACAAAACCGCCGATGAAAATCAAAAGCATAATCACACCTGCATTATAGCTATCGGTCAGTTGAGGTACCAGATAGCCTTTCACCATAGTGCCGAACGTATCAAGAGGATTAAGTTCACTAAACATACCGGTGAGCATTGCTACACCACTCAATACGCCAGCAAAAAGGCCGATCACTACATTCCTTGTCGCCAATGACAGCACCAAAGTAATCACAATGGGGATGAGTGACGTGATATCTGTCTGTTCCATAGGTACACCTTAACCCTAAAATAAAAGAATAAATATAATTAAAAAATGAATATAAATTCACAAGAGTCATTTGTACAGAACTTTATTTCATAACTAGTTAAATAATCCTCTTATTAACGAGAGTGCAGAGCAACCTACCTGAAACGATTTCCTTAATGAAATAAAGTAGGAGTCATTATTCAACTCAGTATTTGATAGTGTGGATAGTGTGGCTTCTCAACTCTCATGGTGAGAAGGCGCAATAAAAAAGCCGAAAGTCATAACTTTCGGCTTTTGAACAACACGGGTCAGCTTAGTAAGCCAATCTAAAGCAGAGGTTGATTAATAATGACAGATCACTGACAACTAATTTCATCCCAGAACCAATTCGACTGTACGGGGCTTTCCCAAACACCCGGACCGTTTTTAGCTACGAAGCACTTGCCGTTATGTGTCACCTTGTCACCATTACTCACCTGGCTGACACCTGCTTGCCATGTAATAAATACCGATGGGTCAACGACGACAGGCGGCTCAACCGGTGTTGGTTCTACCGGAACTGGATCGACTGGCGACGGGTCTGTGACGACGGGTGGTGTCGGATCTCCAGTAAGCAACTTCCAAGGGCCGCCATTGGCAGGGTCATCCCCTTGTGTCCACCATTTCGCTTCGTAAGTCGCACCATAGTGAGTCACTTGGTCACCCGCGTTGTAAACCTTCGTCGCACTCCAACCGTTACCACCGGGATCAGTACCAGGATCTACCGGATCAAGCTTGTCGACCACTTTCACTTCAGGCCAGCTCGCATGAGAACCATAAAAGTTGGTCACACACTTCTCGTAATCGCCAGCCACCAGCGCTGAATATGCCGTTTGGAATCCAACCAACTCACATTCAAATGAGTAGCCTTCTGGGCGGTCTGCGTAATATTTCCAGTTGCCATCCCAGTTGGTATACAGCACATCCGTCGCACCGTTAAGGTTCAAGCTTCCGTAAGGCGTTTGCTGCCAACATGTATTGGCTTCATCCGCTTCTACAGGGATCTCGTAGTGCGCTGCTAACCCTTCCCAATAACGAATACGGTTAACCGGTTGGCCTTTATCTTTGTTCTGCTCCCCACATTCAATACCACCATTAATCACATTGATCGTGGTACCAAACCCATAACCAATGCCCGCATCTAATTCGCGCTGAGATGGCGTCCAAGTGCGGTCGATAACGTGCAGCATTGCTGGTTTAGGTGCTTGAGGAGTAAGGAAGAACCAGATAGCAGAAGCCAAGTTCAGCCAAGAATCAGCGACTAAGCCCGGATTATTCAGTAACACCGTTGCATCACCATCGAACATCACTTCAGAGAACGCACCGTAATTAAAATGGTAAGAAAGCTGCTTGGCACCTCGCCCAAAGTAACCCTGCCCCGCGGCACATGGCCAGCGAGCATTTTGCCAATCGTTCTGACCACAACCCGTAGTGTAGCCCTCTTGGCCTTCAGACCAGCCCATTTCACGAACATGTACCAACGCTTGCTGCCACTCTTCTAGCGCTAATGGGTTATCAGAGATGTTGTCTATCGCGATGTGGCCACCCGTCTCTTGTGAGAAATGAGCAAAGGCCGTGATAATGGATTTTTTACAGATAGCGTCGGAGTCACGACCATCGGTGTACTCTCCACAGAAAGCGGGGAATTTACCAATCGCACGTAAGAAACGAGTGTAGGTGTATTCTGGTGCAGCCATCTGAGTGAGGAAGTTCCATTCAGATTGAGGGAATACACGTTCGACTCGTTTTACGTTTTCAGGATTAAAGGCTAAGCCCGGCTCTATAGCTTCAACAACACTATTGGGACGAGTTTGTAATGCCTGTGACCAGATCGCATACATAGGATCGGATGTTTTCGCTTGTTCAGCAGCTTGTAATGCCGACTTTTCAACAAGGTAACCATTCGGGTTTTGCGGATCAGGTTGGATATTCAAAGACGCATGACTTTGCGCAGCCAATGTGCAGCCGAGCACTGTCGCCAAATATTTGATTTTTAACATGATGGATTCTCTTATCTGTCCTTAATAAGTCCATCAAAGAGTATGCTTCACACGCGAAATACCATAGCCGTTGCTGTATGAATTTATAAAAATTGCGAGTGATATTTTTGATATATAGCTCATACAACAAAGCGTCTCATGGTTTCTTGAGCTGATATCTAATTTCCAACCCATTTGGTTTCTAGAGGTTAGATATGGCTCTTTAATACCCTGAATCAAAAAGAAAAAAGCCCCGAACTGAGTTCGAGGCTTAAGATCTTAATCAAAGCTGGTTAAATCTCTAAAAGATTATTCCCACTCGATAGTTGCTGGTGGTTTACCAGAAATATCGTAAACAACACGTGAAATGCCGTTAACTTCGTTGATAATACGGTTAGAAACCTTACCTAGGAAGTCGTATGGTAGGTGTGCCCAGTGAGCAGTCATGAAGTCGATAGTTTCTACTGCGCGTAGAGATACAACCCAATCGTACTTACGGCCATCACCCATTACGCCAACTGAACGTACTGGTAGGAATACCGTGAATGCTTGAGATACTTTGTGGTAAAGGTCAGCAGCGTGAAGCTCTTCAATGAAGATAGCATCAGCACGACGCAGTAAATCACAGTACTCTTTCTTCACTTCACCAAGTACACGAACACCTAGACCTGGACCCGGGAAAGGGTGACGGTAAAGCATGTTGTATGGAAGACCAAGCTCTAGGCCTATCTTACGTACTTCATCTTTAAACAGCTCACGTAGAGGCTCAACAAGGCCCATTTCCATATCATCAGGAAGGCCGCCAACGTTGTGGTGAGATTTGATTACGTGTGCTTTACCTGTCTTAGATGCTGCAGACTCGATTACGTCTGGGTAGATAGTACCCTGAGCAAGCCACTTAGCATTCTTCAGTTTCTTAGATTCTTCATCGAAGATATCTACGAATACGTGGCCGATGATCTTACGTTTCGCTTCTGGTTCAGCTTCGCCTTCCAGAGCGTTAAGGAAACGCTCTTCAGCATCTACTTTGATGATGTTTAGGCCAAACTTATTGCCGAACATCTCCATAACCTGCTCACCTTCGTTTAAACGAAGAAGGCCGTTATCTACAAATACACATGTTAGTTTGTCGCCGATAGCTCGGTGAGCAAGCATTGCTACTACTGATGAATCAACACCACCAGAAAGACCAAGGATAACTTCGTCGTCACCTACTTGTTCTTTAATACGTGCAACTGCATCTTCAATGATTGAAGCTGGAGTCCACAGACCTTCACAACCACATGCATTAAGAACAAAGTTCTCAAGCATTTTTAGGCCGTTCTTAGTGTGTGTTACTTCTGGGTGGAATTGTACGCCGTAGTACTTCTTATCTTCATTTGCCATTGCAGCGTATGGGCAAGTGTCTGTTTCAGCGATCTTTGTGAAATCAGCAGGGATCTCAACCACTTTGTCACCGTGGCTCATCCAAACATCTTGAGTCGTCTCAAGGTCAGCGAAAAGTGCTGATTCGCCAGTCACTTGTACAGCTGCGTAGCCGAACTCGCGTTCAGTAGACGTCGCTACTTTACCGCCAAGTTGCTCAGCCATAGTTTGCATTCCGTAGCAAATACCGAAGACAGGAACACCTGAATCAAATACGTACTGAGGTGCACGTGGAGAATTCTCTTCCGTTACACTTTCAGGGCCGCCAGATAGGATAATGCCGTCTGGATTGAATTCACGAATATCCGCTTCTTCTACGTCCCAGCTCCAAAGTTCACAGTAAACACCGATCTCACGAATACGACGAGCAACTAGCTGTGTGTATTGAGAACCGAAGTCCAGAATTAGAATACGTTGGTCATGAATATTTTTAGTCATTGTAAGTAGTCTTATTGGCTATGTGATAAAACGGAGGCGAGTTTACTCACCTCTGATTAACTCTTCAAGAAATAAAGCAAACGTTTTCGTAGGTTATCTGTAAGGCGATGTTTTGTGAGAATCACTCTCTAAACAAAACAAGCGGTAGATATAATACCAATCACAGTAAGTAAGTGTTCAGGAATAGCGCAGGAAAAAAGCTTGAGAACAAGGCTGCTCTATTCGACAAAGAGTTCTGATAAGTAGTTATTCTACAATCAAAAATTCTAACGAAGTTATCGAGCTTTTTAACAAGCTAGGATGACCCGTTATTTACTACGATTGGTATAAAAATGTGCCGACTAAATCAGCACACTATTCAAACGTTTGGACGTATTATTAACCTAAACGGTAGTTAGGTGCTTCTTTCGTGATTTGAACATCGTGTACGTGAGATTCTTTCATGCCCGCACCTGAGATACGAACAAACTCAGCTTTAGTACGCATGTCTTCAACAGTTGCAGAACCCGTTAGGCCCATGCTTGAGCGTAAACCGCCCATCTGTTGGTGAACGATCTCTTTTAGACGACCTTTGTATGCGATACGACCTTCAATACCTTCTGGAACAAGCTTGTCTGCAGCGTTGTCAGATTGGAAGTAACGGTCAGAAGAACCTTGAGACATAGCGCCAAGAGAACCCATACCACGGTAAGACTTGTAAGAACGACCGTTGTAAAGGATAACTTCACCCGGTGCTTCTTCAGTACCCGCGAACATTGAACCAACCATCACACAAGATGCGCCAGCAACGATCGCTTTACAGATATCACCAGAGAAGCGGATACCGCCATCTGCGATTACTGGAATACCGTATTCGTTTGCTACTTCAGCTGCATCTGCGATTGCTGTTACTTGAGGAACACCAACACCAGTAACGATACGAGTCGTACAGATTGAACCCGGGCCGATGCCAACTTTAACTGCACTTACACCCGCTTCGATAAGAGCACGAGCGCCAGCGCCAGTTGCTACGTTACCACCGATGATTTGTAGATCAGGGTAGGCAGCACGAGTTTCGCGGATACGGTTAAGTACGCCTTCAGAGTGACCGTGTGAAGAGTCGATAAGTAGAACGTCTACGCCAGCTTCAACAAGAGCAGCAACGCGCTCTTCGTTACCAGCACCAGCACCAACAGCTGCACCTACACGTAGGCTGCCGCGCTCATCTTTACAAGCGTTTGGTTTACGTTCTGCTTTGTGGAAATCTTTTGCAGTGATCATTCCAGTAAGTTGGAAGTCATCATTTACAACAAGAACTTTCTCAACACGCGCTTCGTGCATTTTCTCTTGAACTTCTTCACGAGTTGCACCTTCTTTAACAGAAGCAAGGCGAGCTTTAGGTGTCATTACTACGTCAACTTTCTTAGAAAGGTCAGTCACAAAGCGAACGTCACGGCCAGTAATAATACCAACAAGTTCGTTTGTTTCAGTAACAACAGGGAAACCAGCGAAGCCGTGTTTTTGAGTAAGAGCTACAACATCAGCGATTGTCGCGTCAGGGTTTACAGTAACAGGGTGAGAAACCACACCTGCTTCGTAAATTTTAACCTGGCGAACCATTTCAGCTTGCTGTTCAATAGACATGTTCTTATGAATGAAGCCGATTCCGCCTTCTTGTGCCAGTGCAATCGCTAGGCGAGCTTCTGTCACAGTATCCATCGATGCAGAGATCATTGGGATGTTTAGGGAAATATTCTTCGTCAGCTGAGTGCGAAGATCAGCTGTATTAGGGAGAACGGTGGAGTGTGCTGGCACTAGCAGTACGTCGTCGAATGTCAGCGCTTCTTTGGCAATTCTTAGCATTTGCAATATCTCACAATAATAGGAGTAAAAAGAAACAATCCAATCTCATCGTTTCGCCTAATGAGGGCAGCCAATTAAGGAAAATTAAACTGCATTTGGATTAGATATTGCGGACGGATTATACGGCCAACGAAATCGCTTGGCTACACATTTTTGTATTTTTAATTTGCATTCCCCCCCTTGCTATGTATTATATTGCCGCTATCTTCCATACTCACGCCCTGTGAGATTCCAAGAAAGACCTTCCTTCAAGGAAAGATAGTGCTTCTATGACTAATCCAAACATCTTTACTGTTTCTCGCCTCAACTCAGAGGTTCGTCTCCTATTAGAAAACGAAATGGGGATAGTCTGGCTCGTTGGTGAAATCTCAAACTTCTCAGCACCTGTCTCTGGTCACTGGTACCTCACGCTTAAAGACTCTCGCGCTCAAGTTAAGTGCGCTATGTTTCGTGGCAATAACCGTCGTGTGACTTTTAAGCCTCAGAACGGTAATCAAGTTTTAGTCAAAGCACGTCTGTCTCTTTATGAGCCGCGTGGTGACTATCAGCTAATCATCGAAAGCATGCAGCCAGAAGGTGATGGTAAGCTTCAACAAGAGTTTGAAAAGCTTAAGATGAACCTCGCCGCAGAAGGGTTATTTGCTCAATCAAGCAAGCAACCGCTTCCTGAACACCCAAAGCGCGTTGGCGTGATCACCTCAAAAACCGGTGCTGCACTGTTTGACATCCTTGATGTACTGAAAAGACGCGATCCTTCATTACCGGTTGTGGTTTACCCAACCATGGTTCAAGGCGAAGAGGCTGCAATTCAGATAGCTCAAGCGATTGGACGAGCTAACGAACGCAATGAATGTGATGTGTTGATCGTGGGTCGTGGCGGCGGTTCATTAGAAGACTTATGGTGCTTTAATAACGAGATCGTTGCTCGCACAATTGCAGCAAGCCAGATCCCGATTATCAGCGCAGTTGGCCACGAAATTGACGTCACTATAGCTGATTTCGTCGCAGATATGCGTGCACCAACACCGTCAGCAGCAGCCGAACTGGTTAGCCGTGATAACAGTCATAAAGAACAAGCTTTTGTCTCTAAACGCGCTCGCTTAGTCAGTGCAATTCGTCATGTACTAATCAAACAAGCGCAATCAACTCAAACGTTGAAATACCGCTTAGAGAAACAACACCCTAGCTACCAACTGCAAAAACAGAGTCAGCAGCTTGATGACTTAGACATGCGCTTACGTCGTGGTATGGCTCAATACCTAAAGCAGCATGCACAGCGTGTTGAACGTAAACAACATCAGCTTCAGTTGAACTCGCCAGTGAAGCGCCTTGGCGAACAGAAGTTGCATCTACAACGCTCAGAACAGAAGCTATTGGATGCGATGGATAAAACACTGCTAACCACTCGCCACCAGCTAGCCATGGCTGCAGAGAAGTTAGAGACAGTGAGCCCACTGGCAACCTTGAAGCGAGGCTACAGCATTACCCATTCAACATCGGGCAATACCGTGTCATCAATTAACGATGTCGAACCAGGTGAAGTGATCACCACTCAAGTTGAAGATGGCGTGATTGAGTCACAAGTGACAACAAGAGTCGCTAAGAGCGAGCTTTAGATTCGACTCGAACGTTAAAAGCCCTTTAAAATCAGAAAGCCCTATCGATAATCGACAGGGCTTTTTTGTGTCTAATAAATTAGAAAGCGAACGGATTTAAACTCTACTCCCTATTCATGATTCACGACTCAGTCGTAGAAGGCTCCTTCATAGTCAGCATACCTTCCGTCACAATAAAGTTGATGATGAAGTCCAAACCTTGGCTCTCTTTTAGGTTGGTGAACACGTATGGTTTGGTTGGACGCATGCGCTGCGTATCTTGCTCCATCACCTCAAGTGACGCGCCAACATACGGTGCTAAATCGATTTTATTGATAACCAACAGATCAGATCGTGTAATACCTGGGCCACCTTTACGTGGGATCTTCTCCCCTTCAGCAACATCAATCACGTAGATAGTAAGGTCGGCTAACTCAGGGCTGAACGTCGCACTCAGGTTATCGCCACCACTTTCAACAAACACCACATCAAGGTTCTTATGTAGCTTAGCAAGCTCCTCTACGGCAGCTAAGTTCATCGAAGCATCTTCACGGATAGCCGTGTGCGGACAACCACCGGTTTCTACGCCAATGATGCGGTCAGGTTCGAGAGCTTCAGCACGTGTGAGTATCTTTGCATCTTCTTGGGTGTAAATGTCGTTGGTTACCACAGCAATGTTTAGCTTGTCGCGAATCGCCTTACACAACACCTCTAACAATGCTGTTTTACCAGAGCCTACCGGGCCGCCAATACCAATTCGAAGGGGTTGCTTATAACTTTCCATTGACTACTTCCTTATATTCTTTTTACTACATCGTTCGTGCTAACCGCTACGAACGAAATAGTCTCGTGTATTGTGTTTCGTGCAGTGAACTTGCTAATGCCATTGATGGCGAAAAGCTGCCTATCATCCAATCTTCTATCGTGCGTGCTTTCTCAATGATCTCGGGAAACGTGTTGGTGATATTAATCAGTGCCAACTGACCATCGGTTTGACCTAAAGGCACTAACTTGACCCCTGCGGTAACGATGTTTTCAAGCCAGCTCCATAAATAACCCTGCTTGAGGATCTCTAAATCAATGCCCCAATGCTGAGCCGCCATACACATGCCCAACAGTTGGTTAGGATGACTATCAACAGAGTCCACCAACGAAATATCGATATCTAAACGCTTCAACAGAGTATTCAAGGCTTGTCCACGCTGTTTCTCTTCCGCTCGCAATTCACTGGTTTCACGACTTGAGTACAAATAGTTACACCAGTGCTCAATCTCATCGAGCTCACCTTTTTCTAGCGCGTGATAAAGGCGCTCTAAGATGGGCAATTCCAAAGTCGCGACACTGGAACTGACGATGGTATTGAGCCACTGTTCCATGCTGTTGCGATCGGTCACCCACCCCGCTTCTACAGCAAGCTCTAGCCCTTGCGAATAAGTGAAACCACCAATCGGCAACGATGGACTGATCAATTGAAAGAGACGATAAATAGCGATATTTTCTGTTTTGGTCATACTCTTGCTCTCTGCCTTCTAGAATCAAAAAGTTCGAGAGCTTACGCGCCTAAAATCAATAGTGCGCTTGCTGAAGCCACGCCAACCGACAGCCATTTAGAGTAAACCGCACGGCCAACCAAAGTGCCGATAACCATTAATGCCAAAGCACTGATGCCCATGCCTGCTGCAAACTGAGTCAGATTACTTGCCGCCTCAACACCGTGTGCGTAACCATGGAAAAACAACATACCAATCGAAGCCGCTAATACACTGTTTACACGCTTAGTTGATGGTGAGAATACATGCCATAAACATAAACTAACTACAAACAGAGAAGCGATGATCGCTGGTTCAACAATCACAGAGAAACCCAAGGCTTGGCCTGCGATAAGACCAAGCATTAACGATACTAATCCACCACCAATCAAAGCTGCTTTGATCTTGGTTGAAAATGACAGTGCGCCAATTAATAGACCAAAAGCGATCAGCATGATCAGGTGATCCATGCCTGTCACAGGGTGAGTTAAGCCAGACATAAATGAGTGAGACTCATGAACCGAGTGAGATCCATGACCTGGGTGAGCTAATGCCAATGTCGATGTTGTTAGAGAAGCTATTGTGAAAGTACATAAGCCTGCAGCTGTTTTAAAGTTCATCGCGAGTTCCTTGCGTTTATAGTTATTAATATCGTGGTTGTATCTATAAATGGGTGAGTCTCAAATGACTCGATTAATGATGGTGGTGATGACCACCCGAGCGACCGCCATAAGCGCCGCCTTCAGGTTCAAACGGTTGTGTCTCGGTGGTCACTTTAGCGCCTAAGCCTTCAACCATTTCATCCAAAACATGGTCGTGTTGATAACGAACCCAGCCAGCTTCCACTTGTAACGGAACATGTCGATTGCCAAGGTGGTAAGCCACTCGCGTTAGTAGGAGCAGATCTTCACAGTAAATAGTCGAAACGGTTTCAGGTGCCGCTTTCACTTCCACGACCAAGCCACATTCACTTGAGAGTTGTTCACCGCCACGCAAGATATGACCTCGTGGTAGAAACAGCCCTGCATTGCGCCCGTCATCGAGTGTGACTTTAAGACGACTCTTAATACGACTATCGATCGGTAGACTTAGAAAGCCATCAGGAGTCGTGTTTAACTCCTCTTGAATATGAGTTAGTTCAATCATGCTATTACCTCAATCTCCTTGTGAGATTTATAACGTTCAAAATAAGAGCCCTCAGCCAAGAGCTAAAACACGAGCTTCAGCTAAAGGTCTAAGATAAGAGCCTTCAGCCGAGCTATTAAAATAGAAAATATCTTTGAGCCATTGGCAGTTCTTCAGCAGGTTCACACGTAAGCAGCTCGCCATCAGCGCGCACTTGATAAGTCTGAGAGTCGACCTCAATCTTCGGCATCCAATCGTTAAGCTTCATGTCAGCTTTACTGATGTTTCGGCAGTTGCTCACTACGCCAATCAAACTCTGCAGCCCCAACTGCTTATCGATGTTCTGCGCCTTGGCTTCCTTGGAAACAAACAACATCGATGTGTTCTGACACGCCTTGCCATAGCTACCAAACATAGAGCGATAGTGAACTGGCTGAGGGGTTGGGATAGAAGCATTGGGATCACCCATTGGTGCCATGGCGATCATGCCGCCTTTCAAAATCACGCTTGGTTTCACACCAAAGAAAGCGGGCTTCCACAACACTAAGTCTGCTAATTTTCCGGCTTCGATAGAACCGATTTCATGAGACATACCATGAGTAATCGCAGGGTTGATGGTGTACTTAGCGACATAACGTCTTAGACGGAAGTTATCGCTGTAGTCTGAATCTTCTTTTAGGCTACCGCGCTGAACTTTCATCTTGTGCGCGGTTTGCCAAGTTCGAGTTATTACTTCACCCACTCGCCCCATCGCTTGAGAATCCGAAGCGATCATAGAAAACGCACCTAAATCATGAAGAATGTCTTCAGCGGCAATGGTTTCACGACGAATACGCGACTCGGCGAACGCCACATCTTCAGCAATAGACGGGGAAAGGTGGTGACATACCATCAACATGTCCAAATGCTCATCGACGGTGTTTATGGTGTAAGGTCGTGTAGGGTTAGTCGAAGAAGGCAGAACATTCGGTTCACCTGCAGCACGAATAATATCAGGAGCGTGACCACCACCCGCACCTTCGGTGTGATATGTATGAATCACGCGGTCACCGATTGCGCCAAGTGTCGATTCAACAAAACCAGATTCATTCAGAGTGTCGGTATGAATCGCAACTTGTACGTCCATCTCGTCAGCAACACTTAAGCAGGTATCGATTGAAGCGGGGGTTGTTCCCCAGTCTTCGTGCAACTTCAAACCGACTGCACCTGCTGCGACTTGTTCGCGTAGAGCTTCTGGCTGACTTGCATTGCCTTTACCTAACAAACCAAAGTTCATTGGGAATTGATCGAGTGATTCCAACATGCGGTGCATGTTCCAAGGCCCTGGCGTACATGTGGTTGCGTTAGTACCCGTATTTGGCCCAGTGCCACCGCCAATCATGGTGGTAACACCTGAAGCTAGCGCTTCTTCAATTTGTTGCGGGCAGATAAAGTGGATGTGTGAATCAATGCCACCAGCCGTCAGAATAGAGCCTTCACCGGCTAAAATTTCGGTGCCTGGGCCAATCACAATATCAACACCCGGTTGAACATCTGGGTTGCCCGCTTTACCTAATGCCTGAACTCGGCCATCTTTAATTGCGACATCGGCTTTCACGATGCCCCAGTAGTCTAATACGATGGCGTTGGTAATCACCAAATCCGGTGTCTCAGCACTTGGACGTTGGCTTTGCCCTTGTCCATCACGGATGACTTTGCCACCGCCGAATTTCACTTCGTCGCCGTAAACGGTGTAATCTTTTTCAACTTCTAACCATAAATCGGTGTCAGCAAGACGCACTCGGTCTCCAACTGTTGGCCCGAACATTTCGGCGTAAGCCTGTCTGGATATCGTCGCCATGATCAATCCTTTGTTGTTTTAATTATTTCCGTGAGGAGCGCTTAAAGCTTGCCCATCACCTTTCCTTGGAAGCCGTAAATTTCTAACTTACCGGCATAACGTACTAACTCGACGCTACGCGACTGACCCGGCTCGAATCGAGTTGCAGTGCCCGCAGGGATATTGAGCCGAAAGCCTTTAGTGGTTTCTCTATCAAAGATCAGCGAAGGATTTGCTTCATAGAAGTGGTAATGAGAGCCAATTTGAATAGGACGATCGCCAATGTTTTGAACTTTAACTGACGTTGTCTCGCGACCTTCATTTAAGGTGATGTCACCGGGAGCGGTTTCTACTTTGCCGGGAACGAAACCTGAGTATTTTTTTGTGGAACCAGCCATCTTGCTTCTCCCTACACAATAGGTTCATGAACGGTCACCAACTTGGTGCCATCAGGAAAAGTGGCTTCGACTTGTACATCAGGGATCATGGAAGGGATCCCCTCCATAACGTCATCGACAGTAAGAAGTGTGCGTCCAAAATCCATCAACTCTGAAACGGTTTTACCCTCGCGGGCACCTTCAAGAATGGCACTGCTGATCAGTGCAATAGATTCTGGATAGTTGAGTTTTAAGCCTTTTTGTTTGCGCTGCTGTGCCAGCATTCCTGCGCAGAAGATAAGTAGCTTATCTTTTTCTCTTGGTGTTAATTCCATTTAGCCGCCCGCTGTTAGTGTTGTTTTCTTAGTGCTCAAAAACGCATGAGCAGTAAGTGGGATTCAAACATAGCAAGCTTTAAAAAATGTACCGAGGGCCGGAAGTCGCCCTCGGTACAAAAAGGGCTAATCGCTAAGTCGCCCAAATCCTTGGTAAATCAGGAGTCGTACCACACAAATGAGAGCGAGTTGCTTGCCATATCTGACCAAAGGCTTGGAGGATGTCTTCACTCCAATTACCCAAGGCTCGCACCACAATCAATCCCTCTATTTGCGTCGCACCCATTATTAATGTGGGCTCATTCGGCACTTTCGATGTGACTGATTGCTGTGAAGCTTGCTGTGTAATAGATAAGAGCAAGCTCTGTACCAACTCTAAATCTTGCTTCTCATTTGACGTAAGATAAAAGGTTCCCATCATTGAGAAATCAAGTAACCCCATATTTATCATTAACTTATCGCCACCATGAAAATTAAAACCTTCAGTGAGAAGCCTTTGATTATCAAGATAGATTTCTGTTTTCCCTACAAGGTGACCATGCTCAAATCCCTCATTCTGTGCAGGTCGCCCAAAACAGTGCATCTCCCAACCCCAAAACTGTGCGCCCTTTTCTAGCCGAATTTCAGTGTCTAAACGTACGTGTGCATTAGGGAAAAAAATGTTCTCTTGCGGCATCCATTCCAAGCGCGCATCTTTCTTCACTCGCAAGGTCTGCTTCTGCTTGGCGTACTTATTATTAGAACGATAAAACTTAGTGGCACCGGGGGTGGTAATTAGCGCATGAGCGCCACTTTCTATGGTCGCTTCAATGTTGAGAGTGTCACCACCTACTACTCCGCCGGGGGGATGGAGTAAGTAGGTGTGACACGTTTCCCCATCAGGATACAAGGGGCGTTGCACCGCAAGCGGACCAGACTGCTGACGATTCTTTAAAACGGTTTTATCACCACGGTCGACAAAGTTGAGGTTTAAGCTCGCCTGCCAGCCGTCTCGAATATCTTGTTCAATGGTTTCATTCAGAGACAAAGCCTCGGTTAAAGAAGCGTCCCTTTCTTCGCTCAAAGAAAATAAAGCACTCATACGGTCAGGTACTCCTTGATCAAGGATTCATTGAGCCCTTTCATTTCTCCTTCCGCGACCTGACGTCCACGGTCAAGAATGCAGAAGCGATCACCAACCTTTCTCGCAAATGGTAGCTTTTGCTCTACAAGCAGAACCGTGAGTCCCATCTTCTCGTTAAGCATACGAATGATGTCGCCAATCTCTTGCACGATATTGGGCTGAATACCTTCTGTCGGTTCATCCAAGATCAATAGCTTAGGGTTAACCACCAACGCACGACCAATCGCGAGCTGTTGTTGCTGACCACCAGATAAGTCGCCACCACGTCGATGCAGCATCTCTTTTAATACAGGGAAGATATCGAAGATAAATTCTGGGATCTTACGGTCACCCTTGTCGCGAATCGGCAAACCGACTTCTAGATTTTCTTGCACAGTAAGCATCGGAAAGATCTGACGTCCCTGCGGCACATAACCGATTCCTTGGCGAGCACGATCTTCGGCATCGGTTTTCAAAAGCGATTCACCCGATAACGAAATGTCACCACTTTTGACTTTAACTAGCCCCATGATGCATTGCAGAAGAGTCGTTTTACCAACGCCATTGCGTCCCATCAATACCGTGCATTTGCCTTCTGGGATCTGCATGTCTAAATCCCACAATGTGTGGCTCTCACCGTAATATTGATTAACTGATTTAACCTCTAGCATCCTATTCTCCGAGATAAACTTGTTTAACTTCAGGGTGAGCTTGCACTTGATCCATGGTGCCTTCGGCCAACACGTGACCTTGATGAAGTACGGTGACATGGCTAGCGATTGAACGAACGAAATCCATATCGTGTTCAACCACGACTACAGAGTGTTTGCCTGCCAGTGAGTTAAGTAACTCCGATGTACGATCCATCTCTTGGTGAGTCATACCTGCAACGGGCTCATCCACCAGCAACAGCTTGGGGTTCTGCATCAATAACATGCCGATCTCTAACCACTGCTTTTGTCCGTGAGAGAGATTGCCAGCCAAGTTGGCGGCTTCGTCTTTTAGGTGAATAAGTTCAAGTACCGAGGTGAGCTTGTCCTTCTGCTCACCAGACATCACCGCAGTGAAAGTAGACCAAACAGAGCGGTCGCCCGCCATGGCTAATTCAAGGTTTTGCCAAACGGTTAGACATTCAATCACGGTCGGTTTTTGAAACTTACGCCCAACTCCAGCATTGGCAATTTCTGCTTCATTCATCTTCAATAAGTTAATGTTCGAGCCTAACCACACATCACCAGTATCTGGCTTTGTTTTACCCGTAATGATATCCATCATGGTGGTTTTACCCGCGCCATTAGGACCGATGATGCAGCGCAGTTCGCCTTCTTTGATATAAAGATTGAGGTCGTTTATCGCTTGGAAACCATCGAAGCTTTTGTTAACGCCTTCCACGTACAACAACACGTTATGACGAGTATCGATGGCAGGATGAACATCAGGTTTGAGGTAATCAAAGACTTCGTCTCGGCGAGTGAAAGCTTGAACCGATTCCTTAACGTTACTAAATGTGGTCATACGATCACCTCCTTGTTTTCTGACTGATCATCCTTATCTGATTTTCCTTTTCCCTTGCCTCGTGAACCTGACGCCTTACGCAGTTGTTGCCATTTCTCGCTAACAAAGCCAATCACACCTTGTGGGAAGTACATGGTTGAAAGTACAAATAGACCACCTAGGGCGAATAACCACACCTCTGGGAATTCAACCGTAAACCAACTCTTGGCGTAGTTGATGATCAGGGCACCAACGATGGCACCAAACAGAGTGGCACGACCGCCCAAGGCAACCCAAACCACTATCTCAATCGAGTTAAGCGGAGCAAACTCTCCCGGGTTGATGATACCGACTTGAGGCACATATAAAGCACCAGCAATACCCGCGATAACCGCAGACAGAACGAAGACCCACAGCTTGATACCATCGACGTCGTAACCCATGAATCGAGTGCGAGATTCAGTATCACGAATCGCTAAAGCCACTCGCCCTAATCGACTGGTCACCACCATGCGACACGCGATGTAGCTGAGGATTAGCGCAATACCAGTCGCAACAAACAGACCTATCTTGACTGCATCACTTTGCAAGCTCAGACCGATGATGTCTTTAAAGTCCGTCAATCCATTGTTACCACCAAAGCCCATTTCGTTGCGGAAAAACGCCAGCATCAATGCGTAAGTTAACGCTTGAGTCATGATAGAAAGATACACCCCTGACACTCGAGAACGGAAAGCCAGATAACCGAACAAATAAGCCAATGCGCCCGGTACCAACACCACCATTAGGCAGGCGAACCAGAACTGATCAAAGCCCTGCCAGAACCATGGCAACGCCGACCAATCAAGAAACACCATGAAGTCAGGTAGGATTGGGTCACCATATACCCCACGGTCACCAATCTGGCGCATTAAGTACATGCCCATCGCATAGCCACCAAGCGCAAAGAAAGCGCCATGGCCTAGACTCAAGATTCCGAGGTAGCCCCACACAAGATCGAGCGCCAACGCCAACATTGCGTAACTCAGGTATTTGCCCATTAATGAGATTGTAAAAGTCTCAACATGAAACGGGTGTCCACTTGGCAACATGGTGTTAGCCAGCGGAATAAGAATGACGGCCGCAAGAATGGCAAGGATGGTCAGTTGACCACCTTTGTCACCACGCATCGCCGAAAGTACAAATGATTTAGACTGCATGATGTTGTCCTTAACCTTCAGCCGCACGGCCACGTTGCGGGAATAGTCCGCGTGGACGTTTTTGAATAAACAGAATGATGAAAACCAGTACTAGGATCTTGGCGAGAACCGCACCAGCCCATGGTTCTAAAATCTTATTAAATAAGCCAAGGCTGAGCCCTGCGACTAGTGTGCCCCATAAGTTGCCAACCCCGCCAAACACCACCACCATGAAAGAATCAATGATGTACGCCTGCCCCATATTTGGGCCAACGTTAGTCAGTTGAGAAAGCGCTACACCCGCAACACCTGCGACGCCAGAGCCTAAACCGAAGGTCATCGCATCAACACGTTCCGATCGAATCCCCATCGCACGAGCCATACCACGGTTTTGAGAAACGGCACGAACCTGAAGGCCTAACGGTGTCTTTTTCAGAACCATCAATAACCCCATAAACACCAAGCCACAGAACAAGATGATGTAAAGACGGTTATAAGTCAGCGATAGCATAGGATTCAATTGAAGCGCACCAGACATCCATTCAGGTGTACTCACTGATCGGTTCAGCGGAGAGAAAATAGAGCGAACGGCTTGCTGCAAGATTAAGCTGATACCAAAGGTGGCGAGCAAGGTCTCTAATGGACGCCCATAAAGGTGACGAATCACGCTTCGCTCAATCGCAATACCCACTAAGCCCGAAACGATGAATGCTGCAGGAATAGAAAGTATTAGCGCTAAACCAATATGATTCGGCATCAGAAGTTGCAATACATAGGTGGTGTAAGCGCCAATCATGATCAGCTCACCATGAGCCATGTTGATAACGCCCATCACACCAAAGGTGATCGCTAAGCCAATGCCCGCTAGTACCAATACCGAACCTAAACTCAAGCCAAAGAATACGGTTTCAACACCTGAGTACAGAGCTTGGCTTTGTTGATAATCGTCCATCGCACGCTCTGTTGCAGCCAAAATGCTTGGTTCTTGCTCACCGTTAAGTAGTTGGTTCAGTGTTTTTAGAACGACTGAATGCTTAAAGTCGCCCACTCGTTCAATCGATGTTACTCGAGCTTCAGTTGTTGCACTGTTATCAAGCGAGGTAAAAATAGCTAATGACAAATCCATTAGTTCAGCGACTTTACCATCGGTCTCATTTTCTCTAAGTTCGGATAAACGATCGATGATAGTGGCATCCTTAGTTCCCAGTAGATCGAGAACCGCTTGATAACGCACATCTGGGTTACTGCTATTTAATCCAATAGAGGCAATTTCACCCCGTAAGATCCCGCGAAGTTTGTTGTTTACGCGCACCTTTTTAAACAGCTTAGCATTGTCGATATTGAGAGTTGATTCATCCCATACAGACTGAACTGAAGTGGCTGTTTTGGTGTTTTGAATGAGATAGAGCTGTTTATAATGTTCGTTTTTTTTATCATTGAAGTAATAGAGATTGCCGTTTAACCATCCATCTAAAATAGCCTTCGACACGTCTTCCGTTTGTGTCTCAATGATCCAATCGATGGCTAGCTCTTTATCCGATGTTTTTTTACCAACTAGCGCCTTGGTAAAGCTAGCTTCATCCGTTATTCCAGCAAAAGCCAACTGAGCACTGATAGCCATGAGCAACAGCGCCTTAAATACGTTTAATACGTTCTTCATCCCTGCTTCCTTAACCAACAAGTTAGATATTGTTATTTTTTACTTGGTGGATGTTTGGATAGTTGTTGTGACTTGAAACTAATTTGAGCCTTCTCTTTCGTTGCGCCTCCATGCAGAAGCACTCTTCCCTAAAGAGAAGGCTCAATATTCATAGCTAGTAGTTACCGGTAATAGCTAACACCCAGTAACGAAAGCTGATAACCAGTAACTAGTTATCAGCCAAGAGCGAATAACTCTAGTTACCACCAGAACACTTTTTAGTTTCAACGTTGAACGCACCACATGAGAATGGCTTAGACCAACTAGAGAATAGTTTTGCTGATTCAGGTAAGTAGTTAGACCAAGCATCACCTGCAACAAGGCCTGTGGTTTCCCAAACGATGTCAAACTGGCCATCATCTTGAATCTCACCAATCAATACAGGTTTAGTTATGTGGTGGTTTGGTAGCATGGTTGAGTAGCCACCAGATAGGTTTGGAACAGACACACCAATCAATGCATCTTGCACCGCTTCGGCATCGGTTGTGCCCGCATTAGTCACAGCTTGAGCCCACATATTGAAACCAATATAGTGTGCTTCCATCGGGTCATTCGTTACACGTTTGTCACTCTTAATGAATGACTGCCATGTTTCAACGAACTCTTCATTGACTTCGGTATCGACGCTCATGAAATAGTTCCATGCCGCTAAGTGACCCACTAGAGGTTCAGTATCCATGCCCGATAGCTCTTCTTCGCCAACCGAGAATGCAATCACCGGAATGTCTTCAGATGAAACACCTTGAGCACCAAGCTCTTTATAGAAAGGTACGTTTGCATCGCCATTCACAGTAGATACAACGGCGGTTTTCTTACCAGCTTCACCAAACTTCTTGATATCTGAAACAATAGATTGCCAATCAGAATGACCAAACGGTGTGTAGTTGATCATGATGTCTTCTTCTGCGACACCTTTACTTTTTAGGTAGGCCTCTAAGATCTTATTGGTGGTACGTGGATAAACGTAATCGGTACCTGCAAGCACCCAACGTTCCACTTCAAGTTCATCCATTAAGTAATCAACGGCAGGAATCGCTTGTTGGTTTGGCGCAGCACCGGTGTAGAAAACGTTTTTAGAGGACTCTTCGCCTTCATACTGTACTGGGTAGAAAAGGATGCTGTTTAGCTCTTCAAAAACTGGCAGCATGGATTTACGTGATACCGATGTCCAACCACCAAATACCACATCCACTTTTTCTTTCTCGATAAGCTCACGTGCTTTCTCAGCAAACAACGGCCAGTTTGACGCAGGGTCAACAACTACAGGCTCAAGCTTCTTACCAAGTAAGCCACCTTTTTTGTTTTGCTCGTCGATGAGCATAAGAACGGTATCTTTTAGCGTTGTTTCACTGATCGCCATAGTGCCTGACAATGAATGTAGAACGCCGACTTTAATGGTATCGTCAGCCGCAAGCACTGTTGCAGAAGAAAATGAAAGTGTTGTACACAGTGCAGCTAGCGATAAATTGAACACCTTGTTCATGATTGTTACTCCATAATTGTATTTTTGTTATTCAATTACAGAGTTACAAGAAGAGTGCCAAACTTAAAACATAACCAACAAAGTTTTAAGCCTTTGTATTTAATAGTACTTTAACTAAGTTAACACCAATGCAGTGCATAGCGACAAGGTTACTATGTTTCATGCTGGTGCAGTGACGATAAGATTGAACCAAGATGACACACGCATATTCGCTAAATACAAAAAAGGCCCAATATTTTCATACTAGACCTACAAAAAACACCTCAGATTATCGTCTTGCCATTGAGAGGTAAGACTATTCGGCTTGTTGAAACTCGAATTTCACTCTCGACTTAGATTTAAGCTCGTTACAATCACCATTGCAGAAATAGCTCGCAGCCCCACAAGCTTGAAGCTTCTCTAATTGGCTGCTGCACTCAGGACAAAAGCCCACTTTTGTAAAGTGATCTTGGCAGCTTTCACAGTGGTATTTACCATCCCAGCTAAGTTCTGACTGGCATTTAGGGCAGATATTTTCACTCATAGGAAATCCTAACTTTTTACTTTCAGTACTAATAAGCAATCTACTCTTTCTTCGCCTTGGCTTGCTTGATTTGATACATGCTTTTGTCAGCTGACGCAATCAACTGATCGAGCCCTTTAGGCGACTTTTCACAAGCAATCCCAACACTGACTGAAAACTGAACGCCATTAATATAGAGAGCTTTATCCAACGCTTTTTCTAAGCTGTGATAAAAGTCTGACACTTTTTGTTCGGTATCAAAGCAAGAAAACACTACAAACTCGTCACCACCGTAACGACCTACCTTGGCACATGCCGTAGTCGCTTCATCGAGAACTTTTGCAACGGCTAACAGAACATCATCGCCAAAGCTATGGCCATACGTATCGTTGATTGACTTGAATTTATCAACATCAACAAACAGGCAGGCCATCACTTTGTCCGCAAAACATCGTTTAACTAAAACCTTCTTAGCTTCACTTAACAATGCTCGGCGGTTCAAGCAATGCGTCAGCGAATCATGACTGGCAAAAAAGTTGAGTTGATTCTCTAGCTCGTATTTCTCTAGCGCTACTGAATACAAAGAAGCAAGCAGCTCCAAGATCTCGAGTTCAAATTCATGAGGTTCTGAAATGCATCGGCTGTAAATCGCAAATGTACCTAGCACGTGGCCATGCGAAGAGATAATGGGCACCGACCAACAAGCGTGTAAGTTGGCTTGATTGGTCAAGGTTAAGAAAGGCGCCCAATTTGAGTGAGTATTAATATCAGAGACCATAACAGCTTTCTTAAGCGCAGCAGCCTCTCCACAAGAACCAATACCAACGCCAATTCCAATACCTTCTATCTGCTGATTATAAAAATCGGGCAAGTTAGGCGCGCATTCGATGTGTAAAGTGTTCGACTTTGAGTTAAGCAGTAATATTGAGGCCATACGTTGCCCAAAAAGCTGCTCTGTAAGCTGAATGATCTTATGGTTTAAATCCTTACGATCCATTCCAAGTGCAAGCTTTCGAAGCAAACGATTCACTGCTCGGTGGCCTTCTAATAAAAATTGTTGTTCCATTCACTAAAGCTTTCAATTGTGTAGTCGGGTGCAGCCTGTTCTTATGCAAGCTTGCTGTTGGTTAATAATAACACACTAAATAACCACAACACACAATCGAAGATCATAGGTTGATCTTTTGCTTTATCTATTTTGATCAGCGATCTACCCCAAAAAGAATATTTATATCACCACATACCGAAAGCATAAGTTACATGTGCTGCATTTCAATTTTAAATGGTTATTTATTTTGATAATTGCATGTAAAAACAGGTTAAACAGAATAAGTAATTTCGATCTGTAACCGAAATCATCGAATTACATGCGTTAGCATTTCAATATGTTGCTCATCTAGCTGAGTTAACTTAACCGATAACGCTCCAAGCTCTGAGGTATTATCTATGTGAGTACCACCACACGGAATCGACACTAAAGTATCGCTATCCAATTGCCATTCCCAATAGCGAGAGTCTGTTAATGCCTCGCCTTCCAATCTCATTGCCACTGGCGTCGAATCTGCGAGCCAACCTTTAATCATCTGATTGATGTCAGCTTCGATACCATCAAGATTGGTTAGCATATCTGCTACGTTCAAACCACGCTTCTTCAGGGTTTTGCCCAAACGATACTTATCAGTACACAACTCAGGAGTCACAAAGCTAGTCACTTGTGCGTAGCTATTAAAGTCGTAACTGCCGAGCGGATCTTTTCTGTCGGCATCTTTCCGCCAGTAGCTCTCAGCCAATACTTTATTCAACGCTAAGAAAGCAATGTGGCCAGCACTGTGACCTCGGCTCAAACTGGCTTGGTACTCTTTATCAACCGACAACAGCACTTCATCGTTAACATTAATCATAGAAACTAATACAGGTAGCTGGTGGACAACCACAAACGCCCAGCCTTCCGTATCACGCTTAACAGGAATATCGGCTGCGATGTGAAGTTTTCCAGTAGATTGTTCTATTGCACCAACAAGGCAGTCTTCCACAGGATATTGCTCGTCACCAACATTGACGAAGCCTTGGTCTGCTGGGTGATCGGGCCAAATATGACTCACAGGATGAAAAGGCGTCACATCAGTGATCAGGTAAGTTTTACTGCTGTCGCTTTCTACATACAGCGCTTTCGCCGTAAGTTGCCACGCTTGATGACAAAATTGAGTAATGGTTGGTGGGATTGCTTCAGCTTGTGTAATCAAATCGCTAGTGGTCATATTGTTCTTCTTTTGAAATCTAGTCTGATTCGTTAAGCCACAGCGAAACAAAAATGTGTCTTTGTGGCTTAACGTGAATTTTGCTTAAAAAAATACCCGAGACAGGCTCGGGTATCAAATCTATTGGAAAGGTTTACTTACGACCTTTAACCATGCTCATCATGCGCTTACGTTTACGTTCTTGAGAGATTGTCAGCTTGTTTGTTTTCGCTTCAAATGGGTTCTCGCTGTTCTGGAATTGAATGCGAATAGGTGTACCCATAATCTCTAGTGAACGACGATAGTAGTTCATCAAGAATCGCTTGTATGAATCTGGCAAGTTGCGAACTTGGTTACCGTGGATAACGATAATAGGTGGGTTGTAGCCACCAGCGTGCGCGTATTTCAGTTTCACACGACGGCCACGAACCATAGGCGGTTGGTGATCATCGGTTGCCATTTTCATGATACGAGTTAGCACAGAAGTACCAACACGAGTCGTTGCTGACTTGTAAGCCTCTTGAACAGACTCAAACAAGTGACCAACGCCTGTACCATGAAGTGCAGAAATAAAGTGAATACGTGCGAAATCAACGAAACCTAAACGACGGTCTAATTCTTTCTTAACGCGATCTTTAACGTCGTTATCTAGGCCATCCCATTTGTTTACTGCAATAACAATTGAACGACCCGCGTTCAATGCAAAGCCTAACAAGCTTAGATCTTGATCGGAGATGTTTTCGCGAGCATCGATAAGCAGCAATACAACGTTTGCATCTTCAATCGCTTTCAGTGTTTTAACCACTGAGAACTTCTCAACCGTTTCGTTGATATTTTTACGACGACGAACACCCGCAGTATCAATTAGAACGTATTCACGCTCATCACGCTGCATTGGAATGTAGATAGAGTCGCGGGTTGTGCCCGGCATATCGTAAACAACAACACGTTCTTCACCAAGAATACGGTTAGTTAATGTTGATTTACCTACGTTAGGACGGCCAATGATCGCTAGCTTGATCGGTTGATCTTGAAGGCGCTTGAATTCTTCTTCCGCTTCTTCTTCAGTGAAATCAACTTGCTCTTCTTCTTCGTCTTCAAACTCAGTCAAATCGCTTACTTCGCCATTCTCAGCTTTAAGCGCTTCCGCAAATGGGTTAAGAGCAAGATCAATCAACGCTGTTACACCACGACCGTGCGCAGCAGCGATCTGATACATGTCTTCTACACCTAGTTGCCAGAAGTCAGCACTTGCCGCATCAGGGTCAATACCATCAACCTTGTTTACTACTAGCATTGAAGGCTTTTCTAGTTGACGAAGGTGCTTAGCAATCGCTACGTCTGAAGGTGTTAGACCAGCACGGCCATCTACCATAAATAGAACGACATCAGCTTCATCAATCGCCGCTAGCGACTGTTCAGCCATTTTAGTTTCAACACCTTCTTCGGTACCGTCGATACCACCAGTGTCAATAACAATAAAGTCATGCTCGCTAAAATGAGCATGACCGTATTTACGGTCACGCGTTAAGCCAGGAAAATCCGCAACCAATGCATCACGAGTTCGAGTCAATCGGTTAAATAACGTAGATTTACCTACGTTCGGACGCCCTACTAGAGCAACAACAGGTACCATAACAACCTCTACAATTTCTTCTCTAAATGTAGTTATAGGTAAGCACTTGTTCGCAAGTTTAAACTCTTACCTATAACCACACGGTTTATTAATTTTTAACAACAAAACGGCTCCTGGCTGTTACCAACCAGGAGCCGACTGTGAATTGTATCACGCTTTTATTGGCTAATCGTTAGTTTCTTTACATCGCCATTGCGAGTCGTCACTAAGTAGCCTTCAGGCAATTCAATTGGTGCTACCGCAAAGCCGCTATCATCGACTAACTGTTGAGCAACAAACTCACCAGATGAACGATCTAACCAGTGCAGATAACCTTCGGTGTCACCCACGACAACATAACCATTAATAATAGCAGGTGCTGTCAGTAAGCGGTTTTCTAACAATGGAGTGCTCCAAAGTTCAGTACCACTACGAGCATCAACTGCAACCACATGGTCTTTATCGGTAACCACAAACAAACGACTGCCATCACTCGCGAGATCAATCGCTGACGAATAGTTACGTTTCCAAATTGGCTTGCCAGCTCGAAGATCGATAGCAATCAATTGACCATTGATACCAACGGTATACAAAGTACCACCAAGAACAACTGGAGATGCATCAACATCCACTAAGCGATCAATTTCCGTTGCGCCTTTTGGCATACCTACTGGCTGTTGCCAAATAAGCTGGCCACGGTCAACAATAGCGGCAGCTAGACGACCATTTGCCGTACCCCAGAAAACACCACCAGAAACAGCAACAGGCGTACTGTCACCACGGAGTGTTAGGCTTGGAACTTCAGTGCTGATTGTCCACTTTTGCTCACCGGTCTCTTGGTCTAGAGCAATCATCATGCCGCGACTAGTATGAACCAGTACCATATTGTTTTCAGTCGCTGGGGATGCAAGCACCTCGCCATTCACTGAAACACGCCATAGCTCTTCACCCGTCGATTCGTCCAACGCGATCATTTCGCCATTCTCAGAACCAACAAATACTTTGCCGTAAGCCGCCGTTAAGCCACCCGATAAACGAGCCAGTACGTCTTTCTCTAGATCGACTTTCCAGAGCTCTTTACCCGTTTCAGGATCAAGCGCTTTAACCAAACCTTCGCGGCTTGCAACAAATACTTTGTCGTACGCCAGTTCTGGCGATAGTTTTGAAAAGTAGTGACCAACACCATCACCAACTGACGTAGACCATTCCTGTTTAGGAGTGAACTCGCTATTTACTGTTGGTACTGGAGCCATAATGACTGTGTCTTCTTCACCCGCACAGCCTGCTAACAGGCCAAGAGCAATCGCACACAACGCCGCTTTGGGAAACATCTTCTTCATTCAAAGCGCCTTATTTAGCTAGGTCGTCAAGTTTGATTTGAAGCGTTTGGCTAGCATCAACAGCTTGCTGTGCTTCTGTGTAAGCACTGTATGCTGCGTCTGTATCGCCTTTACGAAGTGAAATATCACCACGTAGTTCAGCAACACGGCCTTTCCAGGATTCGTCAGTCATCGCTTCAAGATCAGTCAATGCTGCGTCAAATTCACCTTGCTCAGCTTTGATACGTGCAACACGGTAAGTAAGAAGTGGCGCTAGAGCCGCATCCTTAGTTGCCGATTTTGCCCACTCAAGCTGTTCAAGTGCCGCTGCAAGTTCGCCCGCTTGTACTTGTGCTTTTGCTAGTTGCATAGCAGCAAGAACGGAATACTCAGCGTCTTTATTTGCGTCGATGAAAGCTTGAATGTCAGATTGAGCATCAACGCCCTTAGCATCAAGAGCTGAAATGACAGAGGTGTAGCTTTCTGAAGCAGCTTCACGCGCTTCAAGGACTGAATCTTGGTAATAGCGCCAACCAAATAGACCACCTAAACCAATAACCGCACCAAAGATTACGGCTTTACCGTTCTCTTTCCACCAATCTTTAATGGCTTCAACCTGTTGCTCTTCGCTATCGTAAAGTTCCACTTCCTGTCCTCTTTAATTCTTTAAACGCCAGCATAGTGCTGACGTTAATATTCATTATGAGCGTTTGCTCAATGGCTAATTAGATTAGCGCAGCAACTTTCTCTGCAACTTCCGCTTGAGACACGGTTTCTTGCTCGCCGCCAACCAAATCTTTTAGTACAACGGTATTATCAGCAACTTCGTTCTCACCAAGCACTAGCGCCACAACGGCACCTACTTTGTCAGCACGTTTGAATTGCTTCTTGAAGTTACCACCACCAAAGTGGTTCATCACACGCACGCCTTCTACAGTGTCGCGTAATTGATTCGCTAGTTGCATGCCTGCGATCATAGTGCCTTCGCCAGCCGCAACCATGTAAACATCAACGCTACGGCGAACTTCTGTTAGTTCTAGCGTTTCCATCATCAGAACCAGACGCTCTAGACCCATTGCGAAGCCAACTGCGTTGGTTGCTTTTCCGCCCAGTTGTTCAACAAGACCATCGTAACGGCCGCCGCCACATACTGTACCTTGAGCACCAAGGCTGTCTGTGATCCACTCAAATACGGTACGGTTGTAGTAATCTAGGCCGCGTACTAGACGCTCATTAACTTGGTATTCGATACCAACAGCGTCAAGAAGTTCACATAAACCAGCAAAATGTTGCTTCGATTCTTCACCTAGATATTCAGATAGTCGAGGTGCGTCACCTAAGATAGCTTGAACATCAGGGTTCTTAGTATCAAGTACACGTAGAGGGTTAGTGTGCATACGACGTTTGCAGTCTTCATCAAGCACATCAATGTGTTGCTCAAGGAAAGCCACTAACGCAGTGCGGTAGCTTACGCGATCTTCTTGAGAACCGATTGAGTTTAGCTCTAGGCGAACGTGCTTATCGATACCTAGCTCACGCCATAGGCGAGCTGTCATCATGATAAGTTCTGCGTCAACGTCTGGACCGTCTAAGCCAAACACTTCAACACCACATTGGTGGAATTGACGGTAACGACCTTTTTGAGGACGCTCGTGGCGGAACATCGGGCCCATGTACCATAGGCGCTGTTCATCACGGTTGATAAGGCTATTTTGAATACATGAACGTACACAACCAGCTGTGCCTTCAGGACGCAGCGTTAGGCTATCGCCATTGCGGTCGTCAAAGGTGTACATCTCTTTAGAAACAACGTCTGTCTCTTCACCAACGGCACGGCTAAATAGGTTTGTTTCTTCAACGATAGGCATACGTACTTCGTTGTAACCGTATGCACTCACCACGTTTTTAACTGCGCTTTCTACTTTCTGCCACAGTGGTGATTGAGTTGGAAGGCAGTCGTTCATGCCTCGAATTGCTTGGATATTTTTAGCCACAGTATTTATTCCGTAATTTCTCACGACCAGGTGTTAGTGCGAATAGACAGTCACACCCCATCGCGTTGTATTAATCTTCTAAGTTTTCTACATCAATGCGATTTGCTTTATCAAGCACTGACGCTTTTGCACGAATCTTAGCTTCAAGTTTGTCGACAAGATCATCGTTGTCGAAGCGCTCTTTCTGACGCTTACCGTCTTCGTAGAAGGCACTTTTACGTGCACTACCGGCTAAACCTAAGTGAGACACTTCAGCTTCACCAGGGCCGTTAACCACACAACCGATGATTGATACGTCCATTGGGGTAATAACGTCTTCTAAGCGCTCTTCAAGGGCGTTAACGGTGTTAATAACATCGAACTCTTGACGAGAACAGCTCGGGCACGCAATGAAGTTGATGCCACGCGAGCGAATGCGCAAAGATTTAAGAATATCAAAGCCAACTTTGATCTCTTCAACAGGATCAGCCGCTAGCGAGATACGCAGCGTGTCACCGATACCTTCAGAAAGAAGCATACCTAGACCCACAGCTGACTTCACAGAGCCAGCACGAGCACCGCCCGCTTCGGTGATACCAAGGTGAAGTGGTTGGTCAATCTGCTTAGCCAGCAAACGGTAAGAGCCGACGGCGAGGAAGACATCAGAAGCCTTAACGCTGACTTTAAATTGATCAAAGTTCAAACGGTCTAGGATATCGACGTGACGCATTGCGGATTCAACAAGCGCTTCGGCTGTCGGTTCTGTGTATTTCTCTTGGATCTCTTTTTCAAGAGAGCCGCCGTTAACACCAATACGAATCGGAATATTCATATCGCGAGCACAATCAACAACGGAGCGGATACGACTTTCATTACCGATGTTACCAGGGTTGATACGCAAACAGTCAACGCCATATTCAGCCACTTTAAGGGCGATACGGTAGTCGAAATGAATATCAGCAACCAAAGGAACAGATACTTGCTGCTTGATTAACTTAAACGCTTCAGCGGCATCCATAGTAGGAACAGATACGCGAACGATATCAGCACCCACTTTTTCCAAAGCTCGAATTTGAGCAACGGTCGCGGCTACATCAGTTGTTCTTGTGTTGGTCATGGATTGCACAGCAATTGGTGCACCATCACCGATCGGCACATCACCCACATAAATACGGGTTGATTTGCGACGAATAATAGGAGATTCGTGTTGCATATTAACTCTAAGGTAAGGTTATTCTAGCTACTTTGCCTGAAGTATACCCAGAAAGGTCGACAGGTTCACTTGCAAATGTCATCGATACGCCTTCAGGCGCACCCAGAATCACTTTATATGGTGCAGCTCCAGAAAGATTTAAGGTCTGGCCTGCTTTTTTGATGCCAGTAGACAACGTTTTACCCGAAGCATCTTTCACTTGGATCCAGCAATCAGCAGAAAACTGCATCACTAGCTCGTTAACCACAGATTCTGGAGCTACCGTTTCTAATTCTGCCGTAACAGAAGCGACGTCTGCAGCTTGTTGTGCTTCTTCCATCTGTTCAACTGGTTCAATAGTTTCTGAAGTTTCAGCTGTATTTGTAGAAGTCAGATCATCAGAGTTTTCAGTAACAAAAGATGTCTCTGTGTTTTGTTCAGCTTCAATCACTTCTAATGACGTTAATTCAGGGTCTAGCGACTCATCGACCATTAGCTCTTCTGAGCTTTCGGTATTAACCAGAGATTGAGACAAGGTGTCTTGCTGTTGGTTCTGCCACCACCACAATGAAGACATGCCTACAATCACCGCGAAAATACTCCAAGTTAGGAACATAATACGGCTATTGTGCTTTTCGGTTTTGGTCTTACGAGAAAAGCTCAGCATTTCTTGTTCTTGATGTTGAGCGTCACCAGAATGATGAAGCGCATTTAAAACCACTTTCTCATCAAGATTAACGTACTTCGCATATGAGCGAATGTAGCCACGCATAAACGTTGCCACTTGGTCAGATTCGAACTGGTTTTCTTCGATTTGTTGAATCAAAGTAACGCGAAGCTTCAAGCGATCAGAGATCTGCTTTTGTGTTAAACCAAGAGATTCACGCTTATTTTTAAGCAGTGTTCCTGCTTCTAAAGTCGGTGCAACTATTTCAGGTGTTTTTGTGTCGTGTTCTGTGTTCATAGAGAGTGAACTTCTAAAGTATTATCGCAGGTTGATGAGAGCATGTTTTTATTGTCGTTTAAGCTCAATCTAGCAACCCACTTTATGTGGAATTTTTCCTGTTACTTAAATCATCAACCCTTAAAGACAAACATCGGTCATACCGTTATGAACGACGCTCTCAGGAAGCTAGTTTATCAAGTAGCCAACCTAAATAGACATATTGATGATCAGTAACAAGCGAGCACTTAAAATTAATTTAAGATTAGTTAATCATAAGCTAATGCCATTACAAGGCAAAAACACTTTAAACAAAATTTACCGTCAGCTCATGGTTTTGTCCAAAATTTGACGAAAAATGTAAGAAAGCATGGGAAAAAAGTCTAAAAATTGGAAATTAACTCTCCCAAAAAGCAACAAGCCAGAAGTTAGACTTCTGGCTTGTTTAAATTCCAATCGCGTTTAAACCGCTTTTACTTCAATCACACCACCTGCAATGAGGTTAGCTTCTGAGGCGGCTTTCAGCATTTTGGTACGCTTGGTTCTGTCAATAACATCCCCCACCAATTGGCCACATGCGGCATCAATGTCATCACCACGAGTTTTACGAACCGTTACTGTGTAGTTGTATTCCATCAGCGTTTTTTGGAAGCGATCAATACGAGAATTACTTGGCTTCTTGTAAGGTGACCCTGGGTAAGGGTTAAATGGAATCAAGTTAATCTTACATGGCGTATCTTTCATTAGCTCAGCAAGTTCACGAGCATGGTCCATATCGTCATTCACATGATCCAATAGAACGTACTCAACGGTTACTTTACCGCGGTTAGCATTTGAAGAAGCAATGTAACGACGAACAGACGCTAGGAAGTCTTGGATATCCCAACGGTCGTTGATCGGCATGATTTGGCTACGTAGTGCATCGTTTGGTGCATGTAGAGAAATCGCAAGTGCTACGTCGATGTTATCAGTCATTTGGTCAAGGCCAGATACAACACCAGAAGTTGATACCGTTACACGACGCTTAGACAGTGCGAAGCCAAGATCATCAAGCATGATTTCTAATGATGGAATTAGATTCTTCATGTTCAATAGAGGTTCACCCATACCCATCATTACAACGTTAGTAATTGGGCGACGACCTGTTTCTTTCTCTAGACCGATCTCACGAGATGCACGCCAAATTTGACCAACAATCTCTGAAACTTTTAGGTTACGATTAAAGCCTTGTTGAGCTGTTGAACAGAATTTACACTCAAGTGCACAACCAACTTGTGAAGATACACATAGCGTCGCACGGTCACCATCTGGGATGTATACGGTTTCAACGTCTTGGTCGCCAACGCTCATAGCCCATTTAATTGTGCCATCTGTAGAGTGCTGAGCTTCAGAAACAACAGGTGCAACGATCTCACAACGACGTTGAAGTTTCTCACGTAACTTTTTGTTAATGTTGTTCATTTGTTCGAAGTCATCGACACCGAAGTGATAAATCCACTTCATCACTTGCTCTGCTCTAAACGCTTTCTCATTCAGTTCTTCTGTGAAAAATTTACGAAGACCTTTACGATCAAAATCGAGTAGATTGACTTTAGCTGTGGTCATGATGCCTCTCAGTGACGGAACAATAATTAAGGGCGCGAATTGTACAGGCTTTACGCAACTTCAACAAGTACTGTAAAACCTTGTGTTTACTAAGACATTCAAACTTAAGTGATTAAAATTCACACAACCAAATTTACCTGCTTACGTTTGGCCAATTCAAAGCGAGATTCTCGATTACGCTCCTCCGTCGCTATCGGGAATAACGTAAAAACTTACTCAGTAACTTTCCATTCATAGTCATCAGGTCACGAGTTCCTCAAACCTCGTCATTCCAGAACCGAGGGACGAGGTATCTGGAATCTCTCTTTTAACTGCACCTCTTTTCCCACAATCCATCAGATACAAAAAAGGCCTCACCGAAGTGAAGCCTTTATTGATACTTGCTGTTGTCTGCTTATTCAGCTGGGCGCGGGCAAATTTCAGATTCTGGGAAGAAGAATTCGATTTCACGAGCTGCTGACTCAGGGCTGTCACTGCCATGTACTGAGTTGTAACGCATGCTGATAGCGTAGTCAGCACGGATAGTGCCGCATGCTGCTTCTTCTGGGTTTGTTTTGCCCATCAATTCGCGGTAACGAGCAATCGCGTTTTCGCCTTCAAGTACTTGAACCATGATAGGACCAGAAGTCATAAACTCTTTAAGAGCCGGGAAGAATTCTTTGCCTTCGTGTTCTGCGTAGAAGCCACTTGCTTGTTCTTCAGTAAGACGAACCATTTTAGCAGCAATAATTTCTAGGCCTGCCTTTTCGATGCGGTGGTAGATTTCACCAACAAGGTTACGCTTAACTGCATCTGGCTTAACAATTGAGAACGTTCTTTCTAGAGCCATAGGGATTCCTTCACTTCATTTTTTTGTTATTAAATACTGAAATTACTGAGATCATTCGATCTTAGTTTCTGAATGAGCGGCATCGAAATACCGTACATTCTTATTATTATTTTGCTTGATCGATAAGAAGGCGAGCGAGCGTACGAACACCCATACCCGTTGCACCAGCCGACCATTTATCACTTGCAGATTTACGGTAAGTACCTGAGCAATCCAGGTGAATCCAACCTTTTTTGTAGTCGTCTACAAAGTAAGAAAGGAATGCAGCAGCGGTACTTGCACCCGGCGTGTAATCTCCTGAACTGATGTTTGAAAGATCAGCAAAGTTTGAAGGCAGCATACCACGGTGGAAATCAGCAAGAGGCAGTGGCCATAGGCCTTCTTTCTCTTGGTTCGCAGCCGTTAGCGCTTGGTGAGACAGTTCATCATCGAAGCTTAATAGTGCATGGTAGTCGTTACCTAGTGCATTTTTCGCTGCGCCAGTTAGCGTTGCGCAATCAATGATCAATTCTGGATTTTGTGCACTTGCGTACATCAAACCATCAGCAAGAACCAAGCGACCTTCAGCGTCAGTATTCATGATCTCAACCGTCTTACCATTTTTGTAGGTAATGATGTCGCCAAGCTTCAATGCACGACCAGAGATCATGTTCTCTGCACAACATAGAATAAGCTTAATACGCTTGTTCAAGCCACGTTCAATTGCAAGACCAAGGCCACCAGTGATGGTTGCAGCGCCGCCCATATCAGCCTTCATTGCTGTCATGAATTGACCTGGCTTGATGCTGTAACCGCCTGAGTCGAAAGTGATACCTTTACCGACTAGACAAGCAAATACAGGTGCATTTTCGTCGCCTGTTGGGTTGAAATCCAATTGAAGCATTGCTGATGTACGCTCAGAGCCACGCCCTACTGCGTAGATGCCTTCCCAACCTTCAGTTAGTAGATCTTTATCTTTAACGATTTTCGCTTTCACTGTGCCTGCTGGCGCCACTGACTTGATGTATTCGGCAGCCATTGTCGCTAATTGACGAGGTGCCACTTCTTCAGCGGTTTTGTTGATAATGTCACGAGTCCAATCAGTAGCACGAATGCGAGCTTCTAGCTCTACTTGATCAGCTTCTGAAAGTGCATCCCATTCCAATGCATTCTTTTTCTTTGGTCCACGGTAGCCTTGGTAGAAAGCCCAAACGCTTTCTAGATCCCAACCTTCACCACGAAGTGAAACGAATGCGATACCTTGTCCGTCAAGCGTACGACCAGCACGTTGAACTGCGCCTAAATCGTGACCTTCACCAATGTGAATTGTCGCTCCTGCTTCAGAAAACGATAAAATAGCTCTAGCTCCCCACTGAGGCTGGGCAGCTTCTTGACTTAAAAATACTGACATCTGTGTAGACATGATTTCTCCTTGTCATGAACCACCGTTATTAAGTGGTTCTGATTATTTTTTATTAGCGCACTGATGTTAGCATTATGTAGGAGTAAAATGTCATTTTGATAAAAAAACGGACCATAAGGTCCGCTGTTTTTAGTAAGAATTGTTAACTTGGCTGCGTTTTATATTGGACTGATGCCAACCCACAACCTAATCATTAGACAAGAGGATTAATCCATCTCATCCATCCAGCACAAAATAATAGCCTCTAAGATTTTCTCATTAGAGTTGTTCGGCGCGTCGTCGAACTCTTCAAGGTCTAACACCCACTGATGCAAATCGGTAAAACGAACCGTTTTAGGGTCAGTATCTGGGTACAAATCACATAGTTCAATTGCGATATCTCGCGAATCAATCCACTTCAAGCTCATAACACTTCCTTATTTTTATCAGCGACGCTCTGCCACCTTTATGATCTATATTCTAGGCCTGTTTCTTAACATGGCTGTTCTAGTAATGGTTGTCTAAATAATAATTACACAGTTATAACCATAGAAACCGTTACTAAAAACAAGTTCTTAGTGATCTTCAGAAGCTAGGTTCAGCGTGTACTTTGGAATCTCTACAACAAGATCCGTATCAGCAACTTTAGCTTGGCAACCTAGGCGGGATTCCATCTCTAAGCCCCATGCTTTATCTAGCATGTCGTCTTCTAGGTCATCGCTCTCTTCTAAAGAATCAAAGCCTTCACGAATCACAACGTGACATGTAGTACATGCACACGACTTCTCACATGCGTGTTCAATACCAATACCGGCCTTCAATGCAACATCAAGAACCGTCTCACCAGTTTTTGCTTCTAAAACAGCGCCTTCTGGACATAGATCTTCGTGAGGTAAAACAATAATCTTTGGCATGTTTATCTATTCTCTAACTATTAAATATTATCGACTGACTGACCTGACAGTGCAGCACGAATTGATTTATCCATACGACGAGAAGCAAAGTCTTGGCTCGCTTTGTCGATATTTTTAATTTCTAGTTCAATGGCATCGGCATTGTCGCCATTGCGCACTTCAATCAGTGCTTCAATGGCTTGAACAAGTTGTTGCTTGCCTTGCTCATCCAGCAACTCATCACCATCGGCTTGCATCGCAGCAATTAAGCCTTCAATAACGCGATCCGCTTCTACGCGTTGCTCAGCAAGAGCACGCGCTTGCATGTCTTCTTTTGCAAACGTCATCGAATCTTTCAGCATGCTGGCCACTTCGTTATCGCTTAGACCGTAAGAAGGCTTAACTTGGATTTCAGCTTGAACGCCAGTGCTCTTCTCCATTGCGGTAACCGACAGTAGACCATCAGCATCCACTTGGTAAGTAACGCGAATATGAGCAGCACCTGCTGTCATCGGCGGGATGCCTTTCAAAGCAAATCGAGCCAGTGAACGACAGTCATCAACCATCTCACGCTCGCCTTGCACGGTGTGTACTGTCATTGCAGTTTGACCGTCTTTGAACGTGGTAAACTCTTGTGCACGAGCAACTGGGATCGTGGTATTACGAGGGATGATCTTTTCGACTAAGCCACCCATGGTTTCGATACCCAGTGACAGAGGGATAACATCCAATAGCAGCATCTCAGAGTCAGGCTTGTTGCCAACTAAGATATCCGCTTGAATCGATGCGCCAATCGCAACCACTTCATCAGGGTTAATACTGGTTAATGGAGTACGACCAAAGAAGCCACCGACCATTTCACGAACAAGTGAGGTACGAGTTGAACCACCTACCATCACTACTTCTAGTACTTCATCCGCGTCAACTTCCGCATCTTTCAGTGCTCGGCGGCACGAAAGCAGCGTTTTCTTAACTAGTGGCTTGATGATCTCTTCGAACTCTTCACGAGTTAATGAGCCAGACCAACCTAGTGCTTCAACATTAACGCTTTCAGCTTCAGATAAGCCAATCTTCGCTTCTGTTGCTGCGTCTAGAAGAATACGGTTCTGTTCTGCTGTCAGCTCTAACAAGCCCATTTGCTCTTGGAAATGCTCCGCAATTAAATGGTCAAAGTCATCGCCGCCTAATGCAGAGTCACCACCGGTTGCTAAAACTTCGAAGACACCTTTAGACAGGCGTAGGATAGAGATATCAAACGTACCACCGCCTAAGTCATAAACAGCGATTACCCCTTCTTTACCTGAATCCAAGCCATAAGCAATCGCAGCTGCAGTGGGTTCATTAAGAAGACGTAACACATGAAGACCAGCAAGTTGCGCTGCGTCTTTGGTACCTGCACGTTGTGCATCATCAAAGTACGCAGGGACGGTAATCACGGCACCAGCCAATTCACCACCTAACGTCGACTCAGCACGTTGACCGAGTGCACGAAGAATATCTGCAGATACTTGAATTGGGTTCTTATTTCCTTGCGCTGTGTTAATCACAGGCAGGCCATTATCACTTTCTTCAAACTGATATGGCAGAGATGGGTATCGCTGTTGAATATCTGACAGTGAACGACCGATTAATCGCTTAACTGAGATAATGGTATTTTTAGGATCAGTTTGTGCATTTACACGCGCTTCATCACCAGTGGTGTACGACTCTGACTGATAGTGAACAACGGAAGGGAGAATACTGCGACCTTGTTGATCAACAAGCGTGCTTGCCTCACCACTGCGCACTGACGCAACCAATGAGTTTGTTGTACCTAAATCAATACCCACTGCAAGCTTGTGCTGGTGAGGAGCGGCGCTTTGCCCTGGTTCTGCAATCTGAAGTAGTGCCATGGATGTGTCCTTGTTATACGAACTAGCCGATCAAACGATCTTCAACTAACTCGATTTCATTCTTTAATTTTGCAATAAACTTAAGCTTTCTTACTCGGTCTGCAGCTTCTAACCAAGCTTCGCTGTCGAGTTCTTGTTGGATAGCGCTTAATTGTTGTTTATACATTTTGCTAACCTTTCCTTCAAATGCAAACAAAGCATCTTCAGGATCAGAACTGTCGGCGATATCTTCCAGCTCTTCACGCAATTCCATTTGCTCCATCAGGAACATAGGATCTTGCATAGTCTGCTGCTCACCACGAATATCCTCACCATGTTGAACTAACAGGTATTCAGCGCGGCTGACTGGATTTTTCAACACCTGGTACGCATCATTGATTTGCGCAGCTTTTTGCACAGCCAGCAAGCGATCTCGCTCAGAAGCCGTGGCAAATTTATCAGGGTGGAATTGGCGTTGCAGATCTCTAAACTGAGAAGAAAGAAGGCTACCATCCAGTTGAAACTGAAGTGGTAGCCCAAATAATTCGAAATGATTCATGTAACGGTGGTCCTAAGTTTAGGCTCTTTACTTAGAGCCTAATTTTATTCTTCGCTCATTATAAACGCTCAACGATTGAGGCGTTTATACATTGAAGCTCTCACCACAACCACATTCGCCTTTCGCGTTAGGGTTGTTGAATTCAAAACCTTCGTTTAGGCCTTCTTTTACGTAATCAAGCTCAGTACCGTCTAGGTAAACTAGGCTCTTTGGATCAATGATGACCTTAACACCTGAATGCTCGAACACTTCGTCTTCTTCGTTGAGCTCGTCAACGAATTCCAGTACATACGCCATACCCGAACAGCCAGTAGTTTTTACCGCTAAGCGCAACCCGATACCTTTACCTCGGTTATCTAGGAAAGCTTGAACTCGGCTTGCTGCCGTATCTGTCATGGTGATGGCCATACTACAACCTTGTGTTTTATATAAATTGAGAACTCAGGGGGAGCACAAAGGGTGCTCCCAAATATTACTTTTTTGAAGTGATTACGTTGTAGAAACGATTAGTGCTTCTTTTTGTAATCCGCAACCGCTGCTTTGATTGCATCTTCAGCAAGAATTGAACAGTGAACTTTCACTGGTGGCAACTCTAACTCTTCTGCGATTTCAGAGTTTTTAATAGCAGCTGCTTCATCAATACTTTTACCTTTAACCCACTCAGTTACTAGTGAGCTAGAAGCGATTGCGCTACCGCAACCGTAAGTCTTGAATTTTGCGTCTTCAATAATACCTTCTGCAGATACTTTGATTTGCAGTTTCATTACGTCACCACAAGCTGGTGCGCCAACCATGCCGCTACCTACACTTGGATCTTCTTTATCAAACGAACCTACGTTACGTGGGTTTTCGTAGTGATCAATTACTTTTTCGCTATATGCCATGATAGTTACCTCGAATCCTCTATTTCCGTGAGATTAGTGATGAGCCCACTCAACAGTGTTCAAATCAATCCCTTCTTTATACATATCCCATAGAGGAGACATGTCGCGTAATTTATTTACTGCTACACGGATTTGTGCAATCGCGTAGTCGATTTCTTCTTCCGTAGTGAAACGGCCGAATGAAAAACGTACTGAGCTGTGTGCCAGTTCATCGTTTAAGCCAAGAGCGCGTAAAACGTATGAAGGCTCAAGACTCGCTGATGTACATGCAGAACCTGATGATACCGCTAAGTCTTTTAAAGACATAAGCAGAGATTCACCTTCAACGAAAGCAAAGCTCACGTTTAGGTTATGTGGTACACGTTGATCTAAGTCGCCATTTACCGTTACTGCTTCTAGATCTTGAACCCCTTTCAATAGACGCTCGCGAAGTGCTAGTGCGTGGTCATAATCTTTCTGCATGTCTTGTTTAGCGACAGCAAAAGCTTCACCCATACCCACGATTTGGTGAGTAGCAAGCGTACCAGAACGGAAACCACGTTCGTGACCTCCACCGTGCATCTGTGCTTCAAGACGAATACGTGGCTTACGACGAACGTACAAAGCACCAATGCCTTTAGGGCCGTATGCTTTGTGTGCAGAAAGAGAGATAAGGTCAACTTTCATCTCTTTTACATCTAGTGGGATTTTACCCGCAGACTGAGCCGCATCAACGTGGAAGATGATCTTGCGTGAACGACATAATTCGCCGATTGCAGAGATATCTTGGATTACACCAATCTCGTTGTTTACGTGCATGATAGAAACAAGAACCGTATCTTCACGCATTGCTGCTTGTAGCTTGTCTAAATCAATGATGCCGTTTGCTTCAGGCTCAAGGTAAGTCACCTCAAAACCTTCACGTTCTAGTTGGCGACATGGATCAAGAACCGCTTTATGTTCTGTTTTACACGTGATTACGTGCTTACCTTTCTTCTCGTAAAAGTGCGCTGCACCTTTGATAGCAAGGTTATCTGACTCTGTAGCACCTGACGTGAAAACAATCTCACGTGGGTCTGCATTTAGTAGATCGGCAATTTGCTCACGAGCATTATCTACTGATTCTTCTGCCTGCCAGCCGTAACGGTGTGAACGAGATGCAGGGTTACCGAAGTTACCGTCCATCGTCATGCACTGAACCATTTTTTCAGCAACACGTGGATCGACTGGGCATGTAGCTGAATAGTCAAAGTAAATAGGCAGTTTCATTTTCTACTCCAATGTAAAAACTGACCGCTAAGAGCGGGCATTAACACCGTGAGGTGCTGCACTAATCGTTGTAGTGCTCGTATTTTTATGTGCAAAACCATTATTAACCGCAAGATCGATATCTTGACGATCAGAAATCTCTAAAACTTCGTTATCTTTCATTAGCTCACCGAGCGTAATGTCATTTAAGAAGCTGCTGATTCGGGAGCTTAAATCACGCCAAAGAGTGTGAGTTAAACAACGACTACCACCTTGGCAATCTGCTCGACCGTGACACTTGGTTGCATCCACTGATTCGTCTACTGCTGCAATAACAGTTCCGACAGCAATGTCGCTCGCTTCAGCACCTAAGCGGTAACCACCACCAGGGCCGCGAACACTAGCAACTAAGCCAGCTTTACGTAACTTAGAAAAGAGTTGTTCTAAGTAAGATAACGAGATGCCTTGTCGCTCTGAAATATCAGCCAGAGGAACTGGGCTTTTTTGCGAATGCAGTGCTACATCTAGCATAGCTGTTACCGCATATCTTCCTTTAGATGTAAGTTTCATATCACACCGTATCCACATTGTTTATGTGGTTGGAATTTTCCCATACCCGACTAAATTGGTCAAGTATTTAGTTGACTATTTTAGTCAAGTATTCATCCCTAGAGGTTGTATGGGATTTATTTGCCCGATTTACTCTTCTCAATCGAAGTCAAAATACCGCGCAAAGTGTTGATCTCTTGAAGCTCTGGGCGAGCACGGCTGAATAGACGACGTAACTTGTTCATCACCTGACCCGGCTTATCCTTAGAGATAAATTGGGTATCAATGATCACTTTTTCAAGGTGCTCATAGAACATTTCTAGTTCTTCGTGACGTGGGTAGTCATCTTGTTGTTGTGGCTGATATTGGCTAGCCACCATATCAAGGTGTGCAACACGAACTTCGTAGCTCAGAGTCTGTACCGCCATCGCTAGATTTAATGAGCTGTATTCTGGGTTAGCAGGGATACATACGTGATAGTGACATTTCTGCAACTCGTCATTCGTTAAGCCAGTACGTTCACGACCGAACACTAATGCGACTGGATGTTTTTGACCTTCAACGGCAAACTTTTCGCCACACTCGCGAGGCTCAAGCATTGGCCACTCAAGCGTACGAGAACGAGCACTTGAGCCTACAACCAAACCACAGTCTTTTACTGCTTCTTCTAGAGTAGAAACAATGGTCGCGTTTTCTGCGATGTCACCTGCACCCGCAGCCAGTGCTAAGGTCTGCTCGTCAACTTCACATTGAGGGTCTACAAGAACCAACTGACTCAAACCCATCACTTTCATTGCGCGAGCTGCTGAGCCGATATTTCCCGAATGAGACGTACCAACCAGAACGACTTTTACATTGTCTAACATGCTATATGACACCACTTTAAAAATAATCGCGAGATATTAACACATAGCAAAGTAAAATGGTCAGACCCTTAACGGAATGTGAAACCAAGAGTTCAAAAAATAACCACTTCCCTTTTACGGAAACTTTGGTATACTCGCCGCCGCTTTAAATTGTTCTTTAACATCTTGTGGGAAAAACCATATGCATCCAATGCTAAACATTGCGATACGCGCTGCGCGTAAAGCTGGCAACCATATTGCTAAATCTCTTGAAACAACTGATAAGATCGAAACATCTCTAAAAGGTAACAACGATTACGTTACTAACATTGCTCAAGAAGCTGAGTACATGATTATTGAGACAATCAAATCATCTTACCCAGAGCACAGCATTATTTCTGAAGAGTCAGGCCTGACTGAAGGTAAAGACTCTGACGTACAATGGATCGTTGACCCACTAGATGGCACCAACAACTTTGTAAAAGGTTTCCCTCACTTCTCTGTATCTATTGCTGTTCGTATGAACGGTCGTACAGAAGTTGCTTGTGTTTATGACCCAATGCTAAACGAGCTATTCACTGCTCAACGTGGCGCTGGCGCTCAACTTAACAACGCTCGTATGCGTGTTACTCAACTTAAAGACCTTCAAGGTACTGTTTTAGCGACTGGTTTCCCATTCAAGCAAAAACAACACTCTGAATCTTTCATGAAAATCATCTCAGCTTTATTCGTAGATTGCGCTGACTTCCGTCGTACTGGTTCTCCAGCTCTTGACCTATGTTACCTAGCGGCTGGTCGTGTTGACGGTTACCTAGAACTTGGTCTTAAGCCATGGGATCTAGCTGCTGGCGATCTAATCGCTCGTGAAGCTGGTGCTATCATGACTGACTTTGCTGGCGGTACTGATTACATGACGTCTGGTAATGTTGTTGCTTCAAGCGCTCGTGGTGTTAAGTCTATTCTTAAGCACGTTCGTGAAAACTCTAACGAAGGTATGCTGAAGTAATTCAGACCTTACGTTAATGCTCTTTAGTTAAGAGCAGAAGATTTTCAAAGCCTCGCTATTGCGGGGCTTTTTTGTATCTGTGATACGAGCTACGAGCAAGATGGCGGTTAGTCGCGATGAGCACAACACACTTCGCTGATGAATTGCATTGAGCTTATCGACAAAATACAGACGTAAAAAAACCGCTGACTAGGCAGCGGTTTTTTTGTTTAGCGAAACTTATTAAGCCAAGGCCTAAGGCATCTCGTCAAACTCTTCACCTTCTTTGTCCACTTGCGGTGGCATTAGGTGTTCACGCGTAATACCCAACTTCATAGCCAGTGCAGATGCAACGTAGATAGAAGAGTATGTACCCACTGTAATACCTAATAGAAGTGCAGTCGCGAAGCCGTGAATCATAGCGCCGCCCTGAACAAACAGTGCGATAACTACGAATAACGTTGTACCAGAAGTGATCAATGTACGGCTCAATGTTTGTGTGATTGAGCTGTTCAGTACTTCAGGTGCTTCACCCTTACGCATCTTACGGAAGTTCTCACGAATCCGGTCAAATACCACTATGGTATCGTTGAGGGAGTAACCGACCACCGTCAGCAAGGCTGCTACGATTGTAAGGTCTACCTCAATTTGCATTAGAGAGAACACACCTAGTGTGATGATAACGTCGTGTGCTAGGGCTAATACAGCACCTGCAGCCAAACGCCATTCAAATCGCACTGACACGTAGATCAAGATACAGATAAGAGAAACTAGAATAGCAAGACCACCAGCTTCTGTTAGTTCATCACCCACGTTTGGACCAACGAACTCGATACGGCGCATTTCAACTTGCTCACCAGTACCATCTTTAATTGCAGTCAGGATCTGGTTACCAAGCGTTTCGCCTGCAACACCGTCACGTGGACGTAGACGAACCATTACCTCACGCGCAGAACCAAAGTTCTGAACCGTAGCATCACCAAAGCCTTCAGCTTCTAGTGCACTTCGAATGTCAGGTAGGTTTGCTGGTTGCTCGAAACCCACTTCAATCAGCGTACCGCCGGTAAAATCTAAACCCCAGTTCAACGACTTCGTTGTTAAGGTGAAGATAGCAGTACCAATCATCAAGATAGAGAATACAAAGGCAACCTTTGACCAACGCATAAAGTCGATCATTTTTTCTGCTTTTAGAATCTGAAACATATTAATTCCTAGCCTTAGATCGACAGTTTCTTAACGCGTTTGCCGCCATACATCAGGTTCACGATACAACGTGTTCCGACAATAGCTGTAAACATTGAAGTCAAGATACCGATTGATAACGTTACCGCGAAGCCTTTAATCGCACCTGTACCTACAGCAAACAGAATGATTGCTGTCAGTAGTGTGGTGATGTTGGCATCGGCGATTGTACTAAATGCGTTTGCATAGCCTTGGTGAATTGCTTGTTGTGGACTGCGTCCATCTCGAAGTTCTTCACGTATACGCTCAAAGATAAGAACGTTGGCATCGACTGCCATACCAACCGTCAATACGATACCGGCAATACCTGGTAGCGTCATTGTCGCGCCAGGAATCATCGACATGACACCAATAATCAACACAAGGTTAGCCATCAGAGCGACGTTCGCGATCAGACCGAAAGTTCGGTAGTAAAGCAGTGTAAACAGCATTACTGCAGCCATACCCCAAACCATCGCCATGATACCCATATCGATGTTTTGTTGCCCCATAGATGGACCAATCGTACGTTCTTCTACAATCGAGATAGGCGCAATCAATGCACCAGCACGTAGTAGAAGTGCCAAGTTATGAGCTTCAGCCGTTGAGTCGATACCTGTAATACGGAAGTTACGGCCAAGTGCAGATTGAATCGTCGCTTGGTTAATCACTTCTTCGTGCTTACTTAGAATCACTCGGCCTTCAGGCGTTTTACGACCGCTGTCTTTATACTCTGCAAATACCGTTGCCATTAGCTTACCGATATTCTGACGAGAGAACGCAGACATCTTGCTACCACCTTCGCTGTCTAGCGAGATGTTAACTTGTGGACGACCATATTCATCAACACTTGAGCTTGCGTCAGTAATACTTGAACCGCCTAAGATAACGCGCTTCTGAAGTACAACAGGACGACCATCACGATCTTGCTTGATTTCGCTACCCGCAGGGGCACGACCAGAAGCGGCAGCGGCTAAATCAGCACTGCTATCCACTTCACGGAATTCAAGTGTTGCCGTCGCACCAAGAATTTCTTTAGCGCGCGCCGTGTCTTGAACACCAGGCAATTCCACTACGATACGGCTAGCACCTTGACGTTGAACCAAAGGCTCAGCTACACCAAGTTCATTAACACGGTTACGTAGGATAGTGATGTTTTGCTCTACCGCGTAGTTACGGATTTCTTGAAGACGAGCTTCTGTGAAGTTTGCAACCAAAGAAAAACGACCGTTAGATGCAGAATCGACGAACGTCATGTCTTGGTGTTTAGATTGCAGTAGCGATTTCGCTTCAGCAAGCTGCTCTTCGTTACGCAGAATCACTTCAACCGCATCTTTACCTGATGGGCGAATTGCACGGTAACGAATCTTTTCTTCACGAAGTTCACTGCGGAACGCTTCTTCTTGTTGGCCAACCAGCTTTTCCATTGCAGCATCCATATCCACTTCCATTAAGAAGTGAACACCGCCACGTAGGTCAAGACCGAGCTTCATTGGTGCAGCACCAATAGATTCAAGCCAATCAGGAGTTGAAGCCGCTAAGTTTAAAGCAACGATAACATCATCACCTAGTGCTTCTGTGATGATATCACGGGCACTAATTTGCGTATCTGTATCGTTAAAGCGAACAAGAATGGAACCGTTCTCTAGAGCAACGGATTTAGTAGAAAGGCTCTCTGCTTCAAGAGCATCGGTGACAGCATCCAGCGTAGACAGATCTACAGAGGCGCCGCGCGCCCCTGTAACTTGAACTGCCGGATCTTCACCGTATATATTTGGAAGTGCGTATAACGCAGCAATAGCGATGGCAAACATCACCATCAAATACTTCCATAACGGATAACGGTTTAGCACAGCGAGGATCCTCTAGCTGTTTATAGAGATTTCAGAGTACCTTTTGGTAGCACTGCTGTAACGAAGTCTTTCTTGATAACTACTTCGTTGTTTGCGTTCAATTCGATAGCAACGTAGTCGCTGTCTTCAGCAATCTTAGTAATCTTACCGATTAAGCCACCGCTTGTAAGAACTTCATCGCCTTTGCCCATTGAAGACATAAGGTTCTTGTGCTCTTTAACACGCTTAGCTTGTGGACGGTAGATCATGAAGTAGAAGATCACAGCAAACATACCTAGCATGATAAGCATTTCGAAACCGCCGCCTGCTGGTGCACCTTCTGCTGCTGCGTGAGCTTGAGAAATAAACATTTAAAACATCCTCTATTATATTTTCGTAATTGTTTGTCTAATTGGGTTGCACCCCTTTATTTTCAAGCCCCAACTCTCGGAAGAGAGATGGGGCTCGCAAAAAAAGAAATACTAAGATTCTTTACCTAGTGGTGGCACTTCACGCCCCATTCTTGCGTAGAACTCTGCAACGAACTCTTCAAAGCGATCTTCATCGATAGACTGACGAATGTCTGACATTACTCGCTGGTAGAAACGCAGGTTATGAATCGTGTTCAGTCGAGCACCTAGGATCTCATTACAACGATCCAAATGGTGTAAGTACGACTTGCTATAGTTCTTACAAGTGTAACAGTCACACTCTGAATCTAGTGGTGTTGTATCCATTTTATGCTTCGCATTACGGATCTTGATCACACCTTCAGTTACAAATAGGTGGCCATTACGTGCATTTCGCGTTGGCATTACACAGTCAAACATGTCGATACCGCGACGAACACCTTCAACCAAGTCTTCAGGTTTGCCTACGCCCATTAGGTAACGTGGCTTATCTTCAGGTAATTGAGGACATGTGTGCTCAAGAATACGGTGCATGTCTTCTTTTGGTTCGCCTACAGCTAGGCCGCCAACAGCGTAACCGTCAAAACCAATTTCTGTTAGGCCTTTAACGGACACATCACGAAGGTCTTCGTATACGCCACCTTGTACAATACCGAACAGTGAGTTCGGGTTTTCTTGCTTATCAAAGTGATCGCGTGAACGTTGAGCCCAACGAAGAGACATCTCCATCGAGTCTTTAGCTTCTTTATGCGTCGCAGGGTAAGGCGTACATTCATCAAAGATCATTACGATGTCTGAGCCTAGATCCTTTTGGATTTCCATCGACTTTTCAGCGTCCATGAAGATCTTGTCACCGTTTACAGGGTTACGGAAGTGAACACCCTCTTCAGTGATTTTACGCGTCGCACCTAGGCTGAATACTTGGAAACCGCCTGAATCAGTCAGGATAGGTCCTTTCCAGTTCATGAAATCGTGCAAGTCACCGTGCAGCTTCATGATTTCTTGACCAGGGCGTAACCATAGATGGAACGTATTACCTAGTAGGATTTCAGCACCGGTGTCTTTCACTTCTTCAGGCGTCATACCTTTTACCGTACCGTAAGTACCTACTGGCATGAATGCTGGTGTTTCAACGGTACCACGTTCAAACTGAAGTTGACCACGACGTGCGCCGCTGTTTGTTTTTTTAAGTTCGTATTTTAATTTCACGAAGCCTCCAATATGCCAGAGAAACAATCTGACTGATAATTCAGAACCTTAAGCTAAACATAAGTTCAATCTCGCGAGTTCTATGAGGAGCGGTCGCGTATTCCCTGCGAGAGATTAGACAGACACTCTGCCCAACTCCTAGCTTACTGCTAGCACCCGTAAATTCTTTTTATATCGTTTATAACGAGTTAGATTAGCTCGTTTTCTTATTGATGAACATCGCATCACCGTAGCTAAAGAAGCGATATTCGCTCTTCACTGCGTGATCGTATGCGCCCATCACATTGTCGTAGCCAGCAAATGCACTCACCAACATAATCAGTGTTGATTCTGGTAAGTGGAAGTTGGTAATCAAGCAATCCACCAACTGATATTCATAACCAGGGAAGATGAAAATTTCTGTATCGCCAAAGAAAGGAACTAATTCGGTGCCCTTCTTCAGTGCATCTTGCGCTGCACTTTCTAGTGAGCGCACTGATGTTGTACCAACGGCAATAATACGACCGCCACGAGCTTTTGCTGCAGCAACGGCATCAACCACTTCTTGCGGTACCTCAACGTACTCAGCATGCATGTGATGATCATTGATATTATCAACTTTTACTGGTTGGAATGTGCCCGCACCTACGTGAAGTGTCACGTAAGCAAACTCTACACCTTTAGCTTTCATGTCAGCCATTAGCTTGTCATCAAAGTGAAGGCCAGCTGTTGGCGCAGCAACGGCACCGGGCTTCTCATTGTAAACCGTCTGGTAACGCTCTTTATCTGCGTCTTCATCAGGACGATCGATGTAAGGTGGCAGTGGCATGTGACCAACACTGTTAAGAATTTCTAATACGCTTTGGTCGGAAGTGAAATGGATTTCAAACAACGCATCATGACGCGCTACCATTTCAGCTTCATACTCGTCATTCTCACCAAGAAACAATTTAGTGCCTGGTTTAGGAGATTTAGAACAACGAACGTGGGCTAGAATACTCTTCTCGTCGAGCATTCGTTCAACCAACACTTCAAGCTTACCGCCTGATGCCTTGCGACCGAACACGCGAGCAGGAATAACTCGAGTATTATTGAAAACGACAAGATCGCCCGGCTCAACCAAGTCTAAAACGTCTTTAAACGAACCATCCGTCAGGTTGCCATTATTGCCGTCTAATTTAAGCAGGCGGCTTGCTGTACGCTCTTCTTGAGGGTAACGAGCAATAAGTTCATCTGGTAGGTCAAAGTGAAAATCTGAAACTTGCATGTGTCTAGTCTTGTCTTAGTTGATGAGATTCGTGCCGTTGACGAATAATAAATCATGCTTGCTAATCGATCGTTACGATAAGTAATTCATTACCGGGAACTGATGACAAACACGACTAAAAATTTCGCAGTGGGCTAGTATAGGCACACGAGCCGCAATAGCAAGGTTTACAGCACTGGATTATTGTAAAGAGGCGTAAAATAAAGCTAACGATTCACCTCCTCAAACTAAAGAATTAGTTGCATAAAACTCGCCCAAAAATGCGTCAGGTCTCAGTTATTTTTTGGATAAAAAACTATAGTAATAGCAACAAATAAAAAAGAAGGAGGTTCGTATGATCAAGGTTGAAGATATGATGACTCGCAACCCTCATACCCTATTGCGCTCACACTCACTGGCCGATGCTAAGCACATGATGGAAGCGCTTGATATCCGCCATATCCCAGTTGTAGATGCCGACAGAAAATTATTAGGCGTCGTAACACAACGTGACGTTCTTGCCGCTCAAGAATCTAGTCTACAAAACATCCCACAAGCTCAATCATTTACTCTTGCGACACCACTCAACGATATCATGCACAAAAGCGTTATGTCGGTAGAGCCGCGAGCTGGATTGAAAGAGTCAGCTGTTTATATGCAAAAGCACAAAGTGGGCTGTTTACCTGTTGTCGATGACCACGAATTAATAGGGATTATCACTGATAGCGACTTCGTCACGATAGCGATCAATCTACTCGAACTCCAAGAAGAAGTAGAACCGGAAGAAGTCGAAAGTTAGCCAACGTTGTTCTATCCGCTATCCCCCTAGAGCCTTTCAATCCAAGGCTCTTTACATGTCCAACAATCACATATTCACTGTGAAACTCACTGTACCCCTCATTTCTTCTTAGAGACCAGTTCCAAAATTCAAGCCTCTCAATAAACCGAACTCACTTATTGTTCTTATATATGAGAATGTAAGGCTCTAATTGGATTTATTGATATATCTATCGTTTGGATAATGTAAAAATTTGTTAACAATAAAAACAAACTGCCTTTCTGGGAATGATACTTATGAGTTTAAAGAAATTGCTGTCCTTGGGTTTTGGCGTAATTCTTGCGCTAATTTTGGTTATTTCAGTCGTTGCTTCATTGCGCTTTTATCAATCGAGTGATGGATTTAACACCTATCGTTCCCTCGCATTAACAAGCGTATCCACAGGGCGAATCCAAGCCAACATATTGGAAGCTCGTTTATCTGCATTAAAATATATAAAGGACCCTGTTGCATCGCATGCTTCAGAACTGGACAAGCGCATCACTACATCAATTCAATTGATCGATGAAGTGTTAGAGGCTCATCTTGACGACCTCCATAAAAATGAGTTCTTAGCGATAGAGAAGCAGCTTAAACAGTATAGCCAAGGGTTTAGCCAAGTTGTTCAACTGGTCAATACTAGAAATAGCTTAGTAAAAGAGAGCTTAGACCCATCAGGTTTAAAAATGCGACAAGCAGTGACTAACTTGATGACTCAAGCTTCTGCTGAAGAGGATTTAGAGGTTGCAGTCAGTTCAGGACAACTTCAACAACACGTATTGCTATCAAGATTATATGCTTCTAAATTTCTGACCAGTAACAACACAGAAGATGCTCAGCGAGCAGAAAAAGAATTTGCATCAGCAGCGTTGCTTGTGGAAACAATAGAATCTCAACTAATGTCGAACGAGCAAATTCGATACTTAACTGATTTTAATACCGCTTTTAAAGCCTACCGTCTGACATTTTCAGAAGTCGTTGACACGATAAATGAAAGAAACCACATCGTTTCTGGCACCCTTGATGTTGCTGGTAGCAACGCAGCAAAAACAATTGAAGAAATCAAACTATCCACAAAGTCAAAACAAGACTCTGTAGGACCAAGCATGGTTGAACGATTTTCAAATGCTCAATTTATCTTAGGTGCACTTTCAATCATTGTTATCGCTATCGCCCTTGGCATTGCAATCTCCATTTACCGAAGCGTATGGAAAGTTGTAGGAGGGGAGCCTAGCGAGATTCAATCGATTGTCGAAGAAGTTGCTTCAGGCGATCTTTCAAAACAGATTCCAGTAACAGGTAAAGAAACGGGTATATACGCCAACATTTTAGAAATGCGCCAAGAACTACGTCGCATCATCGATGGATTCCACCAAATTTCAGACAACGTTTCAGCAGCTTCAGTCGAGTTAACAGCCGTAATGAGCCAAACCGAGGGGAACGCTCAACAAGAGCTGAGTCAAATGGAACAAATAGCAACTGCCATCAATGAGCTCTCTAGTACTGCGAATGAAGTCAGCCACAACGCTGCTAGTGCTGAGAACGCGGCAACGGGTGCAACTTCCAATGTCAAAGAGGGGGGAGTTTCACTCGATGCATCCGATGATATATCTCGCAAGGTTGAAGACTCAATCGAAGAAACATCAAACATCGTCAATCAACTGCAAGAGTACTCGGTAGAGATCGGGACTGTTATTGAAGTGATCAACTCGATTTCCGAACAGACGAATTTGCTTGCGTTAAATGCGGCAATTGAAGCAGCACGAGCTGGTGAGCAAGGGCGTGGTTTTGCTGTCGTTGCTGATGAAGTTCGTTCTCTGGCCGCTAAAACACAACAATCAACTGTCGATATTCAAGAGATAATCTCTCGACTTCAAGCACAGGCAAAAGATGCCAACCAGTTCATGCAATCTAACCTATCGTTAGCCGTCGAGTCGCGTCATTACAGCGAACAGCTTAGAACGGCATTCGCATCAATAACGGAGTCTGTTGGCCTGATTTCAGATATGAATACACAAGTAGCAACAGCATCTGAAGAGCAATCAGGAGTCACACAGGATATTTCACAAAATGTTTCTTTAACCTTTGATATCGTTCACCAAAATGTTTCAGGAATCGAACAAAGCAAACAAGCGAGTGAGGAGTTATCTTCATTAGCAGTGAAACAAAAAGACTTACTGAGTTTTTTCAAAATCTAACGCTGTAAATAAATTTCCAACGCCACAGTTTGTGGCGTTTTTCTTCTAAAATAAATAGAAAGAGCGGCTAAAATGGCCGCTCTTTTTGTTTTGATGTTCTAGGTTTTTTATAACAACTCAGACACCACATCCGCTAACTGATGGAATGTTTCACGGCGCGATGAGCTCGGTCGCCACACAAGACCAATATCTCGGTACGCTTGCTGACCAGGAGGATCAATAACCACTAGGTTTTGATTTTCCAGCAAGCCATGATCGATCGCCATTTGTGGAATAAAGGTGGTTCCTAAACCATTGGCCACCATTTGCACCAGTGTGTGTAGGCTTGTGGCGGTAAATGGGTTTATCTTCTCTTTATCCGTTAACTTGCACGCTGATACCGCGTGCTCGGTTAAGCAGTGCTCGTTCTCCAGCAAAAATACAGACTCATCTGGCAAGTCATCGTATTTAATCGGAACACGAATGCCATCAGCTTGATTACGACTGATCACCATTCTGAACGGGTCTTGCCCGACAACTTGGCTCTCCATGTTGTCGATATCGACAGGCAAAGCTAAAATCAAAACATCCAACTCACCATGACGCAGCGCTGCTAATAAGTTAGTTGTTGTGTCTTCACGTAACAGCAAATTTAACTGTGGAAAGCGTTGGTTAACTTCTTGTACTAAATCGCACAACAAGAACGGCGCGATGGTAGGAATACACCCTACTCGTAGCTGCCCTTGCATTGCATCCCCATTGCATAAGTTTCCGAGCTCGACAAGGTCTTGCCCTTTCGCCAGTAGCTCTCGACCATGCTTAACCACCAGCTCACCCGCTTGTGTAAATACTAATGGACTCTTTTTATCTTTTTTCTCATACAAAGGGCAACCAATCAGCTCTTCGAGGTTTTGAATACCTTTACTTAGCGTGGATTGACTGACGAAACAGCGATCAGCAGCATCGCTGAAGTGGCGTGTTTCGTGAAGAGTAACGAGATAATAAAGTTGCTTAAGACTTGGCCATTTATTCATGAAATTACTTTGTAATATGAGTAGGATAAGTTGGACAAAGGTCAGCAGACCTAAGGACTGAGCAAAGAATAAGCTTATCGCTTTTTTCGATTAACTTAATCTATTTAATTCGCTTTTTTCTATAGTACCGATTGTACTATAGTTTGTCCCGTAGAAACGGAGCCCAAACAAAGATGTGTTGGGCCAACTAATTTTTTAGGAGATTCCAAATGGTACTAGTAGGTCGTCAAGCCCCTGACTTTACTGCAGCAGCTGTTCTAGGTAACGGCGAGATCGTTGATAACTTCAACTTCGCAGAATTCACTAAAGGTAAGAAAGCGGTAGTTTTCTTCTACCCACTAGACTTCACTTTCGTTTGTCCTTCAGAGCTAATCGCTTTCGACAACCGTCTTGAAGATTTCCAAGCTAAAGGCGTTGAAGTAATCGGTGTTTCTATCGATTCACAATTCTCTCACAACGCATGGCGTAACACTGCTATCGCTGATGGCGGTATCGGTCAAGTTAAATACCCTCTAGTTGCTGACGTTAAGCACGAAATCTGCAAAGCATACGATGTTGAGCACCCAGAAGCAGGCGTTGCTTTCCGTGGTTCTTTCCTAATCGACGCAGACGGTCTTGTACGTCATCAAGTAGTGAACGATCTTCCACTAGGTCGTAACATCGACGAAATGCTACGTATGGTAGACGCACTAAACTTCCACGAGAAGAACGGTGAAGTTTGTCCTGCACAATGGGAAGAAGGTAAATCAGGTATGGACGCATCTCCAAAAGGTGTTGCAGCATTCCTATCTGAGCACGCTGGCGACCTAAGCAAGTAATTACCTCTTAAGCCCGAACTCAACGCGGGTTAATGGTTGGAAGACTCTCTATAAAGAGAAATAAAGCATAAGCTAATAGCGCAAAGCGCACCGCCAATCAGTTAAGAAGTAAAGTCCTATTAAAAGCCCGAAGTTAACGCTTCGGGCTTTTTGTTTTTACACGCTTTAATCCATTCCCTTTCTCACAATGAATAGGGGTAACTGCAAAGCAAAACTTTACCCCTATTTCCCTCTTCAAACATCTATTCAGAATCACATCTAGATTGCTATTATTTCATCAATAACTTTTTGAACGAATAAATCTGATGAACACCGAAATTGAAGTCTGTATCGATAACTTAGAATCTCTACATAACGCACTATCTGGCGGTGCGAATCGAATTGAGCTTTGCTCTTCCTTGTCACTTGGCGGGTTAACTCCAAGCTTCGGAATGATGAAGCAAGCAGCAAAAGTTTCGTCAGTTCCAGTATATGCCATGATACGGCCAAGACAAGGCGACTTCATTTTCGATGATGACGACATGCTCTGTATGCTTGAAGATATTGAAGCTTGTGCAAGTGCCGGGGTAAATGGGGTCGTACTTGGCGTGTTAGAGCCTAATGGAAGTATTGATATGCCAAAAATGCAGCAACTGGCTGACAAAGCGCACTCATTAAAGCTTGGAATTACGTTCCACAGAGCCATTGATCAAAGTTCTGACTACCAAGTAGCATTAGAACAAATCATTACACTTGGATGCGAAAGAATCCTAACGTCAGGGCTTGCTGTTAATGCAGAGCAAGGCATCGATGTATTGGCAGCAATGGTCAAACAAGCCGATAGCAGAATCGATATCATGGCTGGGGCTGGCGTCAACGCAACAAATGCTAAGATTATTCAAAGCAATACCCAAGTGCCAGCTCTTCACCTTTCAGGAAAATCAACAAGACCAAGCCTAATGGAAAACAACTCAAGTGCTCAAATGGGCAGTGATGATATTGATGATTATCAGATCCCAGTGACCGACGCTAATAAGATATCCGATGTAAGAGAAGCCCTCATTGTTTAGGGCAATAATCACTAACACAAATCTAAGAGAACCTCGCGACTAATCTAACTAACTGACGTATATTAGATTTAATAGTGCCGAAAATTTTCATGGATAGATATGGCTAAAGACTTATTCAGTACTCTTGATTTAAACCTGTTACGAACATTCCTCATTGTTTATCAAGAAAAAAACACCAGAAAGGCTGCGGAGCGACTCTTTGTTTCACAGCCAGCAGTCAGCCAAGCCCTACAGAAGCTAAGATATCACTTCAATGATGACCTCTTCGTAAAGGTTCATGGTGGCCTGCAACCTACCTCATTCAGTGAGCAACTCATCAATGAAATAACACCACACTTTGATGGCCTAATGACCGCTGTGAATGCATCCAATCGATTTAATCCAAGTGAAATTGACTACCCCTTAAAGATAGCGTTATCACCTGTAGTACTAGCTTGTTTATCCGGTACCTTATATAAAGAGCTTATGAGACAAGCACCAAATTCAAAACTCGAGCTTGTAAGTTGGTCTACCTCATCTTGTGAAGATATACAGAAAGGAGAGGTTCTATTAGGCGTTGCTTACGAGCTTCCTTTTACATCAAAAGAGATTTATGTAAAAAAACTGGTGGAAATTACCGGCCGATTATTTGTAAGAAAGGATCATCCGATAAAGCAAGCTTCAGTCAGTCCCGAAGAGTTAGCAGGTTATGAAATAGCATCAATGATATCTCCTGGCTGGAACGACAATTTTAGCCATGCAGCCAACATATTAGAGTCACGTTCAATTCCACACAGTATTGGCTTTCGTTCCGAGATTTTGATGGCTATCATCGATGTCGTGGCGAACTCAGATATGTACATGCCACATTCCAACCTATTCCCCATAGATAACTACCCAACGCTGCGAGCTATAGATGTAGATCTTGACACTAAACACAAAAATATCAGCGTTTACAGCCACATACACACTAAAAACCGCAATAACCCTCTCATATCCTGGCTTTTCGATGTAATCAAAGATGCGCTACTACAACAAATTAATAAGTAATGCTTATTACAGATATACGAGAACCTATTTAGCTTAAAAATATAACACTGTTTAATATTCACTCCATCGACAGGGAGTCAATCAAATATAAGGATGCAATAATTAAACATTAAGAGCGTTATTTATATGAAATTACTAACTACAGCACTAACCGTTATCGCAATCACTTCTGCTTCATCAGCTTATGCTCAGAAAGACTATTCTGGACATCGTATTGGTTTCGGTATTGTTTCTAGTGAAGTCGATCATCTAGATTCAAATTTCTCTCGAAGCGATTTAGGTAATGGGTTAAAGCTCGAATATGGTTATGACATTAACCGAATCTTTGGTGTGAATATCTCATCAGATACGAGTAAAGAAGATGAAAATTTTGAAGGCTATGGATATGAGACTAAAGTTTCAACCTTCAAAATAGACACAGACATCGGCTATGCATTCTTCCTCAATGGCTTTGATGTAAAGCCATACGGTGCTATTGGTTTTGCTCGTGTAGAGGAAAAGATCACGTTAAATACGCCTGACGGTAGTGCAAGTATCAAAGACAACAATACTTCTCTATTGCTAGGCACCGGAGTTAGAGCAAATTTTGATTTCGGTCTTTATACCGACCTACGCTTCAACTTCATCATGATGGATGACTATGACATCGATCAGTTATCTTTCACTGTCGGATACAAGTTCTAAGAATAGCTTTCCATCAATTAAACACTTTGTTCACAATCAGTTTGGGTTGTGAGCAAAGTAATCATGCGTACCAATAAGTAGGCATTATCACCGATATAACCAATACGAATTAGCCTACTCTTTCTAAAATATTACAATATGAGTGTTATTCAATTGCTTCACTGGTTTTACACATGGAGCGACATAATGCTAAGGAGAGCAAACAATTACTTCGGTGGTACCATGAAATTTAAAACACTTCTTTTAGCTTCTGCTTTATTCTCAACCTCTGCATTTTCAAATGGTCTTCATTTATCCCCAGAACTAAAGATTGGTTCTTATCATGGTTTTGGAATGCAAGCAGGTATTACTGACGTTGCAAATCTAGGCGCCATTTACCTGAGCTATTCTCACCTATGGTATGACAGCGATCGATATGATGAAACGGTTGATGCTTATCGCGTTGGTATCCAGAACATGTTTGGAAGAAACCAAAACCACGGCTTTCAGGCGGAGATTGGTGTAGCGAGTTATGACGGTACAAAAACGCGCTCAGGCGAAGTTGAAGAGAAGACTGCACATGGTTTAAGCTTAGGCGGTGCCTACGTGTACCAAGCGACACCAATGCTTGGGCTACGTGCTGGTGTTGATATGAATATTTTTGATCACAATAAGACCTTCGTGCCTTACGACACAACAATCAACCTTAACCTTGGTTCAATTATTCGATTCTAAAGTTAATACCTACTTCAGTGCGTCATCTAAGCTTTGCTCACCAAGGTGGCGTACATCTTTACCCTTCACAAAATAAATAATGTATTCACAGATATTTTGACAACGATCTCCCACTCGCTCAATCGCACGGGCTGACCACATCACTTGTAGAATATTGGGGATGTTCTTAGGATCCTCCATCATGTACGTCATCAACTGACGAATCACAGCTTCATATTCCGCATCCAGCTTATCGTCAAGTTTATGTACTTCTGCCGCCGCATCGACATCCATACGAGCAAAAGCATCTAATACTTGATGCAACATAGTAATTGCCTGACGACACAATGGCTCTAACGAGACGTGAAACTTTTGCTCTTTCGTAGAAGGGATCTCTATCGCGCCTTGAGCGATCTTAGAAGCAACATCACCAATTCTTTCGAGATCAGTAATTGTTTTGATGATCGCCATAATCAAACGTAGATCTTTCGCTGTAGGCTGACGTTTGGCGATAATACGAGTACATGCTTCATCGATCGAAACTTCCATCGCATTCACTTTATGGTCGTCACGAATTACTTTTTTGGCCAGTTCCGCGTCATCTTTATGAAGCGCTTGCATCGCAAACGAAAGTTGCTGCTCCACCAACCCGCCCATGGTAAGTACATGAGTACGGATAGACTCTAGTTCTACGTTGAATTGCCCTGAAATATGACGACCGAAATGCATATCAGCTCCTTGAAAAGAAATGAAACAAGCCATTGATATAAGAGTGGCTTAGCTCTGAGTGGCTCCGATTAAACGTTAGCCATACCTACCTGTTATGTAGTCTTCTGTTTGATTTTTCAATGGAGACGTAAAGATTGAATCCGTATCTGAGTACTCGATCAATTTTCCCATATGGATAAAGGCAGTGTGATCACTAACACGAGCAGCCTGCTGCATGTTATGAGTAACAATCACTACGGTATACTGGGTTTTCAGATCGTTAATCAACTCTTCAATGGTCAACGTAGAGATAGGATCCAATGCTGATGTCGGTTCATCTAACAACAGAACTTCTGGTTCAATCGCCACTGCACGGGCAATGACCAAACGCTGCTGTTGACCGCCAGATAAACCAAAGGCATTCTCATGCAATCGGTCTTTCACTTCGTCCCATAGCGCAGCTGCGCGCAAAGAACGTTCAACAGCATCATCGAGATCTCGACTGTTACTCATGCCTTGTAGTCTCAAACCGTAAACCACATTCTCATAAATAGACTTAGGGAAAGGGTTTGGGCGTTGAAAAACCATTCCAACACGACGTCTCAATGTAGCCACATCAACCTTAGGGTGATAGACATTCTTACCATGAAGTTTTACTTTCCCTGAAACCTTACACCCCTCAACCAAATCGTTCATACGATTAATACAGCGTAATAGGGTCGACTTACCACACCCAGATGGGCCGATAAATGCGGTCACTTGTCCTTTAGGAATCTGCATTGAGATATCATCGAGCGCTTGGCTTTCTTTATAATAAAGATTCAACCCTTCAATTGAGATAGCGGTTTGCTCGTCAGTTAGGTTATGAACATCTAGTGGAGCTTGGTAACCCAAGGTTTCATTAATTGAGAACATTTAATCTTGTCCTAAGGTTCGATATTTTTCACGCAAGTTATTACGGATATTGATGGCTGTTAAATTCAAACCAACGATCACCGTAACCAGTAAAAATGAAGTCGCATACACTAAAGGTCGTGCCGCTTCGATATTCGAAGTCTGAAAACCAACATCGTAGATATGAAAGCCTAAATGCATGAACTTTCTATCTAAGTGTATGTAAGGGAACTGACTATCAACAGGCAAACTTGATGCGAGTTTAACAACCCCTACTAACATCAATGGGGCAACTTCTCCCGCAGCTCTAGCAATCGCTAATATTAACCCCGTAATAATCGCAGGGCTTGCCATCGGTAACACAATACGCCATAGCGTCTCAAATTGAGTTGCACCAAGCGCTAAAGAGCCATGTCTTACAGAGCTAGGAATTCGCGTCAAACCTTCTTCTGTTGTCACAATAACAACCGGAAGCGTCAATACCGCTAAAGTCAGTGCAGACCAAAGCAGTCCAGGAGTCCCAAATGTTGGAGCAGGTAAACGCTCTGCATAAAATAAGCTATCGATTGATCCGCCAATGGTATAAACAAAAAAGCCTAAACCAAAAACACCATATACGATCGATGGAACACCCGCCAAATTGATCACGGCAATACGAATTAAACGAGTCAATGCGTTACTTTTTGCGTACTCATGTAGGTAAATAGCCGCAACAACGCCTAAAGGCATCACTACGATCGACATCAGTATTACAAGCAACACAGTACCAAAAATAGCGGGAAAAACCCCGCCTTCAGAATTGGAGTCTCGCGGATTTTCAGATAAGAATTTCCAAACTTGCTTACCCCAATGCCCGACCTTTTCAGGATAAGACATTTTATTGGGATACCAGTAATCCAGTATATGACTGAGCGGTATTTCTACCTTTTCGCCTGTCATATCTTCCACCAGCAAACTTTCCACATTCAATTGCGTTCTGAGATGCTCCAGCTTTAATTCGGCTTCATCTAATTGACGGTTTAATTCAAGTTTGGTTTCTGTATATGTTTTAAGATAGTCATCACTCACTGACTCATTTAGCTCTAGCTTACGCTTTTCTAAACGTAAATTTTCTAATTGCCAACTAACGTTACGTATCTCTTGATTTACAACACGTGACGTTTCTTCACGCAATGTATCGGCAAACGCCAAACCGTCTTCAAGCTTTTGGTCAATGTTCGAGTAAAAGGTTCCAGAAGCCGTTTTAAAGCCAACGGGTTTACCAAAGAAATACCCACCACGACTGCGTTCAATCACAGCCCATTCAGAGGGGGTGGTTGGCTCTAGTAAATTCACATCCAGTATTGATACAAAATCAGCAGGGTAAAGTTCTCTGTTTGCGACTTTGATATTTAAGCGCTGTATTAACCCAGTAGAAATGTTTTGTGGCGATAAAAGATCATGAGCTTGTGGTACCTGTTCTATCGGAATGTATTTTCGTTCATACAACTGACCAATTAGCACATCTTGCTTTGACACCGTTTCATCAAGGTCGACAACCAAAGATAGATCTTTAGACTCAACTTGCCATTGGTACAGCGGGGCCGGCCAAAAATAAGTTAACCCTTTCCAGCCAATCAATAACATTAAACCAAGAACAGAAAGCATACTAATACTCACTGCACCGCCGGTTAACCAGATCCATGGAGAGCCAGATTTAATCCAAGATATTAATGATTTTAGCTTATCCATCACCACCAACCTCGAACGTTGTCCACATAAACAAAACTGTCATCGTTTTCATGAATAGCACAACGCTCAGTGTCCTTAGTGAAACAACGAGATTCAAGCACGCAATGAGACAAAACATCAAAACTACAGAGCACGATATTTATCTCTCAATCTTTGTCTTACCCACTCAGCAACTGAGTTCACCGCGAACGTAAAAATAAACAGCAGGAGTGCAGCTAAGAACAACAAGCGGAAATGAGACCCGCCCACTTCAGATTCTGGCAATTCGACAGCGATCGTTGCCGATAACGTCCTCATCCCTTCCAAAATATTCCAATCGAGGATCGGTGTATTACCTGTTGCCATCAAAACGATCATCGTTTCACCGACAGCACGCCCTAGCCCCATCATAATTGCTGAAAAAATACCGGGGCTGGCCGTGAGTAATACGACGTAAATCAGGGTCTGCCACGCTGTTGCGCCTAAAGCTAATGATCCATCTGACAGGTGCTTAGGTACTGAGAAAATAGCATCTTCTGCAATGGTGAAAATCGTAGGAATGACCGCAAAGCCCATAGCAAAACCAACGACCAACGCGTTACGTTGATCAAAATCGACGCCATAACTAGCCAGGAAAGTTCGAATATCACCATCAAACAACAAAGCTTCAATGCTGCTGCCACCAGCAAATACCGCAACCACAGTGACAATCAAAACGGGTATCAAAATCAGCGCATGCCAGCCATTAGAGAAGCGACTCGTCACCACCTTAGGTAAACAGAACCAAGCTAGCCCAGTCAATAGCGTACTTAATGGCAGCAACACCATTAATGAAAATACAGCCGTTAAATGGGTTTCAACGATTGGGGCAAACCATAAGCCAGCTAAAAAGCCAATGATAACTGTCGGTAAAGCTTCCATCAGTTCAATCGAAGGCTTCACTACTCTTCTCATCCGTGGAGACATAAAGTAAGCGGTATAAATAGCTCCGAGTACAGCAACCGGTACTGCAAACATCATGGCAAACAGAGCCGCCTTGATGGTACCGAAAGTGATAGGGACTAAACTGAACTTCTCTTCAAAATCATCATTGGCAGACGTTGATTGCCAAACATATTGAGGCTCTGGATAGCTTTCATACCAAACTTTTTGCCACAGCGATGAAAACGAAATTTGTGGGTATTCATTGTCGACCTTAGCCACGCTTATTTTGTTGTCAATTAGCGTTGCCAGATGTAATTCATTAGCAGACATGGCTGCTAATGTAGGTGATTTATCAAATGCTCGTTCAAATAGAGAGAGCTTCTCGCTGGTCGTATAATGGCTTTGTAATGTGCCATTCTTATAGAAGCTGTAGAAACCCTTTCGGTAAGTATCCGGCAAAATAAATTGCACTTCTTCAGCCAGTTGGAAATCGCGGATGTGAGTCAGACTACGCTGTTCATCTTTCAGCACATCAAACCATTGGGAAACTTGTCCGTCCTGATGCGTTACTAACAGGGAGTAAGCACCCGATAATAAATCGATGCTTTTAACGGCGTGCTTCGCGTCATTCAAACTAAGATCAATGACTTCGCGAACATCAAAACCAACGTCCGATCGCTTTAATATCACGAGATCAGATTGAGATCTTAGGTATAGAGTTTGCCCATCAGGGGTAATGAGCAGCTGTTGCTGTAAACCTAGCTTGTCCGATAGCCATTGGCTTTTTTTAAAAGTATATGCACCTGCAAGATCACTCTGGTACCACTTAACAAGGACTCGCTGATCTGTTAACTGAGTAATAACGGTGATATCACGTCCACTTTTAGAAAACGCGAATTGTTCGATCACAGCACCATTTGCAGGTTCATCGTGTAAAAAAGGCTCAGGGAGCGTGATCTGTTCTATTTTTGGCTCTGTCTCTGTGCCCTTTTGCAGCACAGGCGCACTATACTCTGGGTAGAAAAAAGTCATGTTGCTTGCGCCATCCGCAAAGGCAAACCAATTTTCAGAAGGGGTATTTCGAGAAAAAGCGATTGGATTGGTTACAACACTACGCTCAAAGTAAGAGTGTTTTTTTTGAGAGTCTAAATCCCAAAATTGTACCAAACCAGATTTTTCGATGGTAAATGCATGTTGGCCATATTCATCAACAGATAAAGCGATAGGCTCTTCTACACCAACGGTTTTAACGACTTGAGCCGTCTCTAAACCGGTATCAGAAAATACGGGTAAAATAACCATCGCCAAGTAAACAAAGATCAAAACCAAAGCAGCTAAAACACTGACGCCGCCACATGTCACGGAAAAACGGACGAGACGATCTTTCAACCATCTTTTTTTGTCGCGTTCTTTCAATGAAAATTGGGCTGAAGCCATCTGTTTATCTACCTTTTTTTAGCTACTGACATAATATGTACCTTAGATGACAGTTATATTACAAGTAACGTTAAACAACTGATACTAATAACAAGTTTGTTCACCTTATTTCTTAAAATAAGATCGTGCATTTTGTGAATCTTATTGTTCTAAATTAAAATACCGCCTCAATAACCTGCATTCTAGGACTAATCATAACGATGGAAAAAGACTATGTCACAAAAGAACTTAGCTGGTTATCTTTCAATGAAAGAGTACTGCAAGAAGCGGCAGATAAATCGGTTCCATTGATCGAAAGGGTCCGTTTTTTGGGCATTTACTCCAAAAATCTCGATGAGTTCTACAAAGTCCGATTTGCTGATGTAAAACGTAAGATCTTGTTAAAAGATCCACCGTCAACAAATGTTCCCAAAACCTTGCTGACCCAAATGCAGAACAAAACCAGAGATCTAGAGGTTCACTTCCATGAACTTTATAATGATTTATTATTGGAATTAGCACGTAACCGTATTTTTTTGGTCAACGAACAGCAAATCAGCACAGAACAAAGTGAATGGGTTAGAAAATATTTTAGAAAGAAAATACTCCCGCACTTAACCCCTTTATTGCTAAACGAAGATAGCTTGTTGCTCAACACCCTAAAAGATGATCAGAGCTATTTAGCCATCGACATCAACCGTAATAGATCTTCTCAATATGCCTTACTAGAGATCCCATCTGAACAACTCCCTCGTTTTGTCAAACTTCCAGAGACTTCAGATTCACAACGTACAACTTTGATCTTATTAGATAATATAGTTCGATTCTGTTTAGACGACCTGCTAAAAGGGTTCTTTGATTATGATTCGTTGAGCTGCTTTGCCATTAAAATGACTCGCGATGCCGATTACGATCTGCAAAAAGACTACGATTTTCAGAAAAGCAACGGCCTACTAGAGGCAATGTCATTAGGCTTAGAACAGCGTCTCACAGCACTGCCAATTCGCCTCATTTATGAATCTGAAATGCCATCAAAGATGCTGAGTTATTTGCGACTAAAGCTCAAGCTATCAGATTATGACAGCGTCATTGCAGGTGGGCGATATCATAACTTCAAACACTTTTCTGAGTTCCCAAGCCTCAATCGACACGACTTAATTAATCGCCCCCTCTCAGCAATTAAATGCGCTCAATTCAACCATTACCCTAACTATTTTGAAGCTATCAAAGCACGCGATATCTTATTACATTATCCCTATCACACCTTTGACCACATCACGGAACTGGTTAGACAAGCCTCATTTGACCCGAAGGTAAAAGCTATAAAGATCAATGTCTATCGTGTAGCTAAAGGCTCAAAGCTGCTTAACTCCATTATTGATGCTGCACATAATGGTAAGAAAGTGACGGTCGTGGTTGAGCTGCAAGCCCGCTTTGATGAACAAGCCAATATTCAATGGGCGAAGACTCTTCAAGACGCTGGTGTCAAAGTACTCCATGGCCTACCAAGTTTAAAAATTCACTCCAAGCTACTGCTCATTAAAAGAAAAAACGGCAAAGCGCTGGAACATTATGCTCATATTGGAACGGGCAATTTTCACGAAGTGACGGCTCGCGTCTATACTGACTTCTCTTTACTGACTGCAAATGAGGAGTTAACGCAAGAGGTTCGGCAAGTATTCAGATACATTGAAAACCCTTATCAAAAAGTACAATTTAAGCAGCTTATTGTTTCACCCAAAAATACCAGAAAGCGTCTTTATCAGTTGATCGACAATGAAATTCAGAATGCGGCAAATGACAAACCAGCATCGATCACTCTGAAATTAAACAACTTAGTCGACCGTGAGATCATCGAAAAACTGTATCAAGCCAGTCAGGCAAACGTAAAAGTGAGAATGATCATTCGTGGTATGTGTTCTTTGGTTCCAGGGCTCCCCAACGTCAGTGACAATATAGAGATCATTAGCGTGATAGACCGTTTTCTTGAACACCCAAGAGTAATGATCTTTGGTAATAATGATAATCCCAAAGTCTATATATCTTCTGCTGATTGGATGACGAGAAATTTTGACCGTAGAATCGAAGTGGCGACGCCAATTTTAGATCCAAAGATCAAGCAAACTATTATCGACATCACTGAGTTTCATTTTGACGACTGCAACAAAGCCCGAAGACTTGACCGAACAATGAGCAACCATTACTTACCACCACAATCTAACCGCTTAGATGATTCAACGTCACAGCTTGCGACTTACCACTATATTAAACATATTGAGAAACTGGCTCGTAAGAAATACAAGCAAGAGAACAAATCATGCAGTTAATCGAAAGTAAACGCCCCAGATGTATCGCAGCTATCGATTTAGGTTCGAACAGCTTCCATATGGTGGTCGCTCAAGTTTTTGAACAACACCTACAATTGGTTAGTCGACATAAGCAAAAAGTCAAATTAGCCGACGGATTCAATGAGCATCAATGTATAACCGAAAGTTCTATCGAAAGAGGCTTGGCATGCCTGACACTCTTTGCCGAAAGGCTCACTGACTTTAAAATTGATGATGTCAGAGTGGTTGGCACACACACGCTAAGAAAAGCGAAGAACTCAAAAGAATTTTTGGAACGAGCGAAGACCATATTCCCCTTTCCTATAGAAATAATTTCAGGCCCAGAAGAAGCTCGGATTATCTATAATGGTGTCGAGCATACACAAGTAACCTCCAACACTAAGCTCGTGATTGATATCGGAGGAGGAAGTACCGAAATAGTTGCGGGGCAAGGCTTTACACCCAAGATTACGCATAGCTTATCAATGGGGTGTGTCAGTTTCACTCAGCGTTTTTTTGCTGATGGTAAGCTCTCATCGCAACAGTTCTCCGAAGCCTATTCTGCAGCTATTCAACTATTAACTCCTTTGGTTGATGACTTCCACTTTTTAACTTGGGATATCGCCTTTGGTTCATCGGGTACTACTAAATCAATCAAAGAGGTACTCACTGAATTAGGGTTTAACGACGGCCTCATTACGCCGCAACGTTTGTCCTATTTAAAAAACCACTTATGTGAATTTCCATCATCTGAGAAATTAGACCTATCAGGTCTAAATGATGAGAGAAAGTCAGTGTTTGCAGCTGGTGTCACCATTCTTTCAGCAGCCATGGATACGCTAGACATCAAGGAGTTACATTTTTCTGATGGTGCCCTGAGAGAAGGTGTTCTTTATGACATGGAGGATAGATTTAAAGATATTGATGTTCGAACAAGAACTGCCGAAACGCTAGTCTCTCGATACCATGTTGACGTAGCCCATGGCCAGAAAGTCAAAGTACTCGCTCTTGCATTATTGAAACAAGTGCAGCCTCAAGTGACTACTACAGTCACTAATGAGCTATATGATCTGGTTGGTTGGACAGCATTGCTTCATGAGGTTGGACAAAGCATTGCATTTCAAGGCTATCACCGCCATTCAGCTTATCTACTCAAACATACGACAATGCCCGGTTTCAATACCGAGCAGCAACGCCTGATCTCAACATTGGTTCGTTACCAAAGAAAAGCACTCAAGCCACAAGATTTACCGGAACTTTCCCTGTTTGATCCACAACAAATAACGCTGCTAATCCGCATATTAAGACTCGCAATTTTACTCAATCGACAGCGAAGTCAAGCACTAGTCCCTGACGTCACCCTAACGATTGAACTACATGGAGATTGGGAATTAAAAGGCACCTGCAGCAACTGGTTAGCTGAAAATCAACTGCTTAATTATGAACTCAGAGAAGAACAAAAACGCTGGGGGTGTGCAGGATGGTCATTGATACTAAAATGATAGAGCTTCAACACAAAAACAGCCTGCGACTTCGCAAGCTGTTCATACGTTTTTTCTACGTCCAGTCGCCTTAATCAGAGCCCGACTTTTGCCAACTCTTTCTCTGCAAACTCAGACGGTATCGCTAAGTAACCATCTTTTTCTACAAGCTCTTGCCCCTGCTTTGAGAATATAAAAGTAAGAAACTCTCTCTCAACAGGAGAAAGCGGCTTATCGGGATGCTTGTTCACGTATACATATAAAAAGCGAGACAATGGATAGTCACCGCTTAAAATATTGACACGAGTAGGCTCAACAAATTGCGAACCTTGCTCTGCAATCGGAATTAATTTAACGCCAGCGACTCGATAACCAATGCCTGAATAACCTATCCCACTGACGGATGATGCGACAGATTGAACCACTGAAGCAGAACCTGGTTGTTCATTGACTCGATTCTTAAAGTCACCACCGCACAATGCGTTTTGCTTGAAATAGCCGTAGGTTCCCGAAACGGAATTACGCCCAAACAGTTGGAATCGATGTTTTGCCCAAGGTTGGTCTACGCCTAGATCTTGCCAATTGTTCAGAGGTTTCGTCGCACCACAGCGTAATGTCTCAGAAAAAATGGCGTCTATCTGGTGAAAATTTAGCCCTTCAATTGGATTATCACGGTGTACAAACAAACCAATAGCATCGATAGCAACTCGAAGCGCTGTTGGCTTATAGCCATGCTCTCTTTCGAATGCTTCTACTTCTCTTAGACGCATTGGTCGACTCATAGGACCAAGGTGAGCCGTGCCTTCCGTTAGAGCAGGAGGTGCCGTTGCAGAACCTGAAGCTTGGACCTGAGCGTTAACATTCGGATAGTAAGATTTAAATTCTTCAACCCATAACGTTGTCATACCAGCCAAAGTATCCGAGCCTACCGATAATAAGCTCCCAGAAATACCTGGTACCTTAGAATAATTAGGAAGCGACTCAACGCTCTGTTCAGCATAGCTAGGATTAACCACAGCAAACGCTAATAATGTACTAATGGGTAAACGCATCCTGCGTATCAAATTGTTCATGACACGGTTAGTCTATTTGGAAGCGTGAAATGGAATCGGCTACCAACACCAACTTCACTTTGAATTTCTAAATGCGAGTCATGATGACTAAGTGCATGCTTTACAATCGCTAACCCAAGCCCACTACCACCCGTATCGCGTGAGCGGGCTTTATCAACACGATAAAAACGCTCTGTGAGTCGATGCAGGTGCTGTGGCTCGATTCCGTCTCCGGTGTCTGATACGTCCAAACATGCGCCTTGGCTAGTTTGATACCAACGAACCTTAACCGTAGCGCCTGGCGGTGTGTATTTGACTGCGTTGTACACAAGATTCGATATAGCACTTCTTAGCTGATCTTCATCAGCTAGAACTCGTAAACTCTTATCAATATCAAATTCTAGCTTGTGCTCCCGATCGCCACTTAGACTTGCGGCTTCTTTTTCAAGCACTTCCAACATAGCCGGTACATTGACGACTTCATCCAACTCATGCATCGGAGCAGCTTCAATTTTTGACAGTGTTAAGAGCTGGTTCACTAGACTGTTCATGCGATTCAGTTGTTCAGTCATCACGCCATGGGCTTTAGGCCACATAGGTCCAACGATCATGTCTGGATCTTCCGTCATTTCAAGATAGCCCTGAAGTACAGTCATTGGAGTACGCAGTTCGTGGGAAACGTTAGCAAAGAAGTTACGACGCATGCCTTCCAGCTGTTTTAGCTGAGTAACATCACGTACTACCATCAAGTGCTCACCTTCAGTGTAAGGCACGATACGCAGCTCAAGCATACGTTCCACATTGAGTGGCGATGGCATTTCTAACGGCTCTGAGAAATCTTGTTTATTAAGGTACTTGATGAAGTCCGGCGTGCGGATTAAGTTGGAAATAGGTTGCCCTGAATCGTCTGGCCAGCGAAAGCCCAGTAAATACTGAGCGAGCTTATTACACCAAACGATATTGCCTTCACCGCGAAATACCACAACGGCATCGGGCAGAGATTCCGCACCGTTTCTGAAACGGCGAATTAGGTTAGTCAACTCTTTGCGTTTGCGACGCTGCCTCTGCTGCATACGATATATACCATTGAACAGAGACTCCCAATTTCCAGAACCTGATGGTGGCGTTAGACGCTTCTCATCCCACAACCATGCGGACAAACGCATTTGATTGTGTAGATGCCAGCCGAGCTGCAATACCGTAGCAGCCAGCAGTAACCATGGTAAGTAACCGAATATCCATCCGACTAAAATCCAAGGTGCGTAAAAAAAAGCCAGCTCCCAAGCCAGCTTTTTCCAGGTTAACTTTTCAACCATTCAGGACTCCGTAAACTGGGTAGCGAAGCCACACTAAGCCTTTGTAGAAAAACGGTAGCCCGCGCCGCGAACCGTTTGGATTAGCTTGTCGTGACCTGCGGATTCAAGTGCTTTACGCAGGCGTCGAATATGTACATCAACAGTACGATCTTCAACGTAAACGTTGGTGCCCCAAACATTATTCAATAGTTGCTCTCGGCTATACACACGCTCTTGGTGAGTCATAAAGAAGTGCAGCATTTTGAACTCTGTAGGTCCCATATCAACCGGACCTTCGCTTGCGGTAACGCGGTGAGATACAGGGTCTAACTTAAGACCTTGAACATCAATCACATCTTCCAGTGCAGTTGGCGTTACACGACGAATAACGGCTTTAAGACGCGCCACTAACTCTTTTGGCGAAAATGGCTTAGTGATGTAATCATCAGCGCCGACTTCTAATCCACGAACCTTGTCTTCTTCTTCACCACGAGCCGTCAGCATCACTACTGGGATGTTGCGAGTTAACTCTTCACGCTTCATGTGCTTGATAAAGTTTATCCCACTACCGCCAGGTAGCATCCAATCTAGTAATACTAGATCTGGGAAAGGTTCACATAGCTTGTTTACCGCTGTATCGTAATCTTCAGCCTCTACTGCTTGGTAGCCTTTTTGTTCAAGGACAAAACACAACATCTCACGAATAGGTGCTTCATCTTCAACGACCAGAATCCTTCTCGACATAATTGAATAGCCTTTGTATTTAATCAACGCATTGCATTATCTGAGTTAATTATGACACTTTTGTGACCTTTGAAAACAAATTTTCATATAACTGTCTCAAACAATTCACTTTATAACTTTTGATACAGAGCTAGGGACAAATCAACTTAGATCTCATATCATGAGGCACTTCTAAAAAGGTATGAGAAAAATTTATGTGGTTTAAAAATTGCCTAGTCTATCGCTTCAACCGTGATATTGATTTCAATGCAGATCAGCTAGAGAAACAACTTGAAGAGTTCCGTTTTACCCCTTGTGGTAGCCAAGACAAACAGAAGTTTGGCTGGGTAAATGCGATGGGTAGACACGGCGATATGATGACGCACGTATCAGAAAACCGCATTCTAATCTGTGCAAAGAAAGAAGAAAAAATGCTTCCTGCTTCTGTGATCAAAGATTCATTAAATGCAAAAGTAGAAACACTTGAAGCGGAGTCTGGTACTCCTCTGAAAAAGAAAGAGAAAGATAGCCTAAAAGAAGACATCATCATCGACCTTCTTCCTCGAGCTTTCAGCCGCAGTAACTTCACTTACGCGCTGATCATGCCGAAAGAAGGCTTTATTGTGGTTGATGCTAGCAGCTACAAAAAAGCTGAAGACGTATTGGCATTACTACGTAAAACTATGGGTAGCCTACCAGTAGTGCCAGCTATTCCAGAGCAAGCGATTGAAACGACTCTGACAGAGTGGGTGAAATCAGGTGATACGCCTAAAGGAATCACCATGCTTGATGAAGCTGAACTAAAATCAATCCAAGAAGACGGCGGTATTGTCAGAGTTAAGAAACAAGAACTAGAAACGGATGAGATTAAAAACCACATTGAAGCCAACAAAGTTGTGACTAAGCTTCTTATCAACTGGCAAGATCGCATTGAGTTCATCCTTGCTGAAGATGGCAGCATCAAGCGCCTGAAATTCAGTGATGAACTAAAAGATGAGAACGACGATATTCCTCGTGAAGATCAAGCTGCACGTTTTGATGCAGACTTCTCTCTACTTTGTGGTGAGTTCAGTGTTTTCCTTCCAAACCTATTTGAATCATTAGGCGGGTTAACTCAACCTAACGCTTAATTGTTTCGATTTAGAGCTCAGGTGTCGACGATATCTGAGCTTGTTTTCTTCTCCACCCCGCTTATCAACACCTAACAACACTCTTCGCAATACCATTGTTATCTTTAGGGCTATCAACCAAACTCATTTTAGCGTAAAATTTGCGCCCCTTTGATATCACTTGGTGGTATCAACCTGACTTGAGATCAGATTAGAGAACGAAGCAATGACTACACAAAAACCATTTGTACCTGAACTATTATCACCGGCAGGAAGCCTTAAAAACATGCGTTACGCATTCGCCTACGGCGCAGATGCAGTTTACGCTGGCCAGCCACGTTACAGCCTTCGTGTTCGTAACAACGAGTTCAATCACGAAAACCTACAAATCGGTATCGATGAAGCTCATGCTCAAGGCAAAAAGTTATATGTTGTATGTAACATTCAGCCACACAACTCTAAATTAAAAACATTCATTCGCGACCTTAAGCCAGTTGTTGAGATGGGCCCAGACGCTCTTATCATGTCAGATCCAGGTCTTATCATGATGGTACGTGAATCATTCCCTGAAATGCCGATCCACCTTTCAGTTCAAGCAAATGCCGTAAACTGGGCGACCGTTAAGTTCTGGTCAACTCAAGGCGTTGAGCGTGTGATCCTATCTCGTGAGCTTTCACTTGAAGAGATCGAAGAGATTCGCGAACACTGTCCAGAAACAGAACTAGAGATCTTTGTTCACGGTGCACTATGCATGGCTTACTCTGGTCGTTGCCTACTTTCTGGCTACATGAACAAACGCGATCCAAACCAAGGTACTTGTACTAACGCTTGTCGTTGGGAATACAAGACAGAAGCAGCAAAAGAAGACGAAAACGGTCAGATCGTTGAAGCTAACCCTACAGGCGTTGCTATTCAAGAAGTCGAAACTCAAGGTATTGAAGTTCAAGACGAGCGCCCTGACAACACACTAGGCCTTGGTAAGCCAACTGATGAAGTCGTTTTACTTTCTGAATCACACAAACCTGAAGAGAAAATGGCGGCGTTTGAAGATGAGCATGGTACTTACATCATGAACTCGAAAGACCTTCGCGCAATCCAACACGTTGAGCGCCTAACTAAGATGGGAGTTCACTCTCTAAAAATCGAAGGCCGTACTAAGTCTTTCTACTACTGTGCACGTACAGCCCAGGTTTACCGTAAAGCTATCGACGATGCTGTAGCAGGCAAACCATTCGACGAAAGCTTAATGGGTACACTAGAGAGCCTAGCTCACCGTGGTTACACTGAAGGCTTCCTTCGTCGTCACACTCACGATTCATACCAAAACTACGAATACGGTTACTCTATCTCTGATACTCAACAGTTTGTTGGTGAATTCACAGGTAAACGCCGTGGCGACCTAGCTGAAGTAGAAGTGAAAAACAAATTCCTAGTTGGTGACAGCCTAGAAATGATGACACCGAAAGGTAACATTGTTTTCAAACTAGAAGTTATGGAAAACCGTAAATCTGAAGCAGTAGACGATGCAAAAGGTAACGGTCACTTTGTATTTATCCCTGTACCAGCAGATTTGGATTTAGAGTACGGCTTACTGATGCGTAACTTAAGCGCAGGTCAAGATACACGTAACGCATCAGGTAAATAACCTTTACTTGAGAAACTTTGCTGAGAATAATATATGGCTCTGTTAATTACCGACAAGTGCATAAACTGTGATATGTGTGATCCTGAATGCCCAAATGGTGCAATCACTATGGGCGACAGTATCTTTGAGATCGATCCTGATTTATGTACTGAGTGTAAAGGTCACTATGAGAAGCCAACATGTCAGTCAGTGTGCCCCATTACAAAATGCATCATCACTGACCCAAACCATATTGAAACTGATGACGAGCTGCTAGAAAAGTTTGTCATTATTCAAGGCTTGACCTAATAAAGAAAAGGTTCAACTTATTATAAGCTGAACCTTTTTTTTAACCTGATTTTCCGATTGGATAAATATTGCAAAAGAGCTCCTTTTCAAATTGATATTCAAGTCTCTCTCGCCAATTTATCGATTGCGCGATAGGAATAAGATAGAAATTTTCCCTACTGGTATCTGTCACAAATGCCATTCCATACTGCATCAACTCATAATGGACATCATTAACAAAACTCGGGTCTAAGCGTTGTCTACCAGTCAGGTGATTAATGTCATCTCTTGAAATAGAAATACCTGAATTTTCTGTACTGAATCTATGTCTTAACCATTCTGAAAATTCCTTTGCACAAATCATAGTCATAGTCTTATCCTTGAATTATCTATCGACGGGCATCAGACTCTGATTTCGCATACTGCACATAAGCCGCATCTTTCACCCCAAAAACACTCCATTCCTGACCAAACGTTATCAAATTCGTAACTACTCGTACTATTCTCATTATTGTTCTTATTAATATCAAACGATGTTCTTAATCTTGTGTTTATAAACTCTAGACAAAAGTGTGACATTTCTCCAGTTTTAGAAATGAGAAAACCAATGGCATTACCACTCTAGTTGAGCCTAGTAACTAAAATTACTTCTTGGATATCAAAGCTAAACACTGACTAGGCATCACTTTTATTTTTTTCTTTTTAGTAGTCTTAGCGACTTTTTTCGGGGGGGAGACTGGAATATTTTTCGGAGCCCAACTTGCAAGTTCATCTCCACAGCCATCACCTTTTGGAGGGTTTGCTTGCGCGATACAGTTCGAACTACCTTCGGGGCACTTTAAGCGTACATGAAAATGTGAATGGTGCCCCCACCAAGGCCTAATTTTCCCCAACCAAGCTCTGTCTTTCATATCTGAGGACTCTTGGTTACACAGGATTTGTTTAATAACTGGATGGACAAATATACGCACTACTTTTTCATCTCTAGCTGCATAGCGAATCACCTGAAAATGCTCATCAGTCCAATTCGACTCACGCAACTTGTAGTTGGTGAGATCCACGACACTCATTGGCTTGGGGACAGCAAGTTCATTCTCAGATAGCCTTTTATTCGTCAACCTTAACCAGATATCAATATCTAATCCAGTTTGGTGACTTGAATGACCCGAAGAAAAGCGCCCTCCTCTAGGAAGTGAAATATCACCGACCAATAAATTAGTATTGAGTTTCTCGCTGGTCGTTCCACCTAACCTTTCAATAAACCTTATAGCTTCTATATGGCCATAATAGCGCCCTCTTTGAGGACGAATGATCTGATATCCCAAACCATTAATAGGTAAAGCCTTCGCACCATCTAGACAGCCATTAGCATAACTTCCAATTGATGAGGGTGAGTTATTAGTAGGGTGACTCTCTTTCTCCCACGAAGTTGCTGATAAAGAAAAGGAACAAAAGAATACAAACAGTGCGAAAAAAAACCTCATAATAACCCTAAATTATTGACGCTTACTCATTATATTAGTCGTCATTTAGGATTAGGTGCATATCGTATTTAAATTTTTGGTGCTAGCCAGTGAATGAGACGGGTTAAAGCTATAAAGTAGGAAAAGAGAAAACAGAAAAATCTCGGTATAGATGAATTTTGAAGCGTAATGAGCTATTTAGACCAGGTTACTTTCTATAATTTATCAAGCTCCAGAAAGCAAAAAGGCCCTAGCATTTCTGCCGGGACGCGCAGTCTAGAGCCTTAAATATGGCAGAGGTGGACTGAGCCGGCACCCCGGAGATTCGAACTCCCAACACGCGCTGTTTTAGCAAGTCGGGGAATCCGCTGCTCTGCTAATGGTGTATTATATTAGATTCAGAAAGCAAAAAGGCTCTAGCATTTCTGCCGGGACGCGCAGTCTAGAGCCTTAAATATGGCAGGGGTGGACTGAGCCGGCACCCCGGAGATTCGAACTCCCAACACGCGCTGTTTTGGTAAGTCGGGGAATCCGCTGCTTTACTAATTGCGTATATTAGATTCAGAAAGCAAAAAGGCTCTAGCATTTCTGCTAGAGCCTTAAATATGGCAGGGGTGGAGAGATTCGAACTCCCAACACGCGGATTTGGAATCCGCTGCTCTGCCAATTGGAGCTACACCCCTATTTTCAGTTTTAAAGAGCTGAAACTCTGAATAAGTGGCGGAGTGGACGGGACTCGAACCCGCGACCCCCGGCGTGACAGGCCGGTATTCTAACCAACTGAACTACCACTCCGCAGTGGTCAACTCACTAAGTGAGCGTCCATATCTCCAGGTTG